>JAYTAU010000280.1:0-10692 GCA_043737375.1 Planctomycetia bacterium | reverse complement strand
CAAACTTGCGACGCAACCGAGTACGCAAGTAAGCGGCCGCGATATTTAAGCACGCAATCAAGGTGATCAGCAGCAGCGTGGTGGTATAGACCATCGGCTTAGCCGCTTCACTATTAGGACTTTGAAAAGCAACATCGTAAATATGAAAACCGAGATGCATGAAGCTGCGTTGCGCGTGAATGTACGGAAAAACGGTGTCCACCGGGAGTTCCGGCGCAAGTTTAACGACGCCCACCAGCATCAACGGCGCGACTTCGCCTGCCCCGCGCGCCATCGCCAAAATAGTACCTGTCATGATACCCGGTAATGCCCGGGGTAGCACGATGCGCTTGATAGTTTGCCACTTGCTAGCGCCGCAGGCATAAGAACCTTCTCGCATTGAATTAGGCACAGCCGAAAGCGCCTCTTCCGTTGCCACAATCACCACCGGCAACGTCAGCAGTGCCAACGTCAACGATGCCCACATCAGCCCGCCTGTGCCAAAAGTCGGTTTGGGCAGCTTGGCCTCGAAAAATAGTTGGTCGATGCTGGCACCCATTACATAACAGAAGAACCCCAACCCAAACACGCCGAACACCACGCTAGGAACACCGGCCAAGTTATTGATGGCGATTCGGATTGCGCTAACCAAGGGACCTCCCCTGGCGTATTCGCGTAAATACAATGCGGCCAGCACGCCGAACGGAACCACCATCACCGACATGATCAGGGTCATCGCGACGGTACCCCAGATCGCGGGAAATACGCCGCCCTCGGTATTCGCATTTCGCGGCGCGTCGAGCAAAAATTCACTCCAACGACTCAAGTACACGCCCCACTTCTCTCCCCAAGAAAGCTGATTTGCGGGATAAGCCTGTACGATATCCGCGACTGCCAAGTCGCTATCCTGCCCATCGACCGTTTTAAATAAAATCCGATAGCGTGCGTTTTCTTCGTCCAGGGCGTTGATCTGTTTCTGAATTTCGGCATTCTCTATGCTACCCCGCTTACGCTGTTCTTCGAAGGCATCGATCGCGGCTCGATGGGCCGCAGAATCCAGTCCGTCCGACAGCTCTGCGCGTCGAATGTCGAGTTGCGCTTCATCCGTTGCGCGAGCGATTGCGCCGGCCTCGTTTTCCTGAAGATGCACGCGCTCAGCACGCCGGTCGAGAATTTCCGCATGAATACCCGTAAACTCCTTCCACACCGAGTCCGGGTCGCTCGCGATCTGTTTGCCATCCACCTTGAAACCCGCTGGGAAGCCGTAAAACCGCCCCGTCGCCGAACGATCGATATCGGCGAATCGCTCGACAACTAGCGCCCACTCGGGTCTCGACTCTGTGGTTACTGCAAACGTGTCGATCCAGGTGAAATGGCTCCCAGTGAGTTCGAAGTTGCCGGTGCGCAATAACTCCCGCGTGGCCATGCCATCGGTCTGGGCAAGTATTGATTGGACTTTAAGACGGTCAGCTTCAGGCAGCCGCTCGAGAACCGCCTCTGACGGATGGTATTTCTCGGTTCGAGCGACTTCGCCCATCAGTTTGCGACCGTCCAACATTTCGACTTCGACGACCGGCACCGGCCAGAAGGTAGAAAATCCTTCGTAAAAGATATGGCCGATCAAGGCCACGATCATCGTCAACGCAACCGCCAGCGCGCCTCCGGTCAACCAGACCATCGGCTCGCCATGCGCCGCCAACGTCGTCAGCGGTGAAATCGCGCGACGGGTGCGAACCTGTTTGGTCCTGGTTTTTGCCGGAACCGGATTGCCAGTCGGAGGCGAGGCTATATCAGAGCTCATATGCCCTCTTGCGGAATCGCTGACGAATCATTTCGGCGATGGTGTTAATAAAGAAGGTCATCACAAACAAAGTCAGGGCCGCCAAAAACAACGTTCGATAATGCGTGCTGCCAGGCACTGCCTCGGGAAGTTCCGTGGCGATATTGGCCGATAACGTCTGAAATCCGTTGAAGATGTTCATATCGATGATGGGCGTGTTGCCCGCAGCCATCAAGACGATCATGGTCTCGCCGACTGCTCGGCCAAGCCCGATCATCAAGGCCGAAAACAAACCGCTCATCGCAGTCGGCATGATCACTCGAATCGCGGTTTGCCAGTTCGTGGCACCCGCACCCAACGAAGCCGAACGTAATGTCGCCGGCACGCTAGACAGTGCATCGTCGGCAATGGTGTAAATGATCGGAATGATGGCAAAGCCCATCATGAAACCGACGATCATGGCGTTGCGTTGGACATAAGTACCGACAAAAGTTCCGCGCGGGTCGAATTGCAGTGCGCTTAGTAGGAACGCCCCCACGTACGCGAACGCGATCGTTACCAGACAGCCGACAATGAACGTGGCCAAAGCGGTCAGCGCGGCCTGCTGTCGCGTCCAGCCTACCGAACGCTCGCGTAGCATCGGCTGAATAATTGCCGTGGTAAAAAACGAAACTAATAGCGCGCTCAGCGGCAGCAGCATAATGAACCAGCCCGGCGTGCCGTCTCCAACCCGCCCGTTGAGCCAGCCCTTGAAATCGCCTGAGAACATCACGCGCTCCACCACCGGGCCGATCCACCAAGCCATTAGTAATCCCAATGGCAAAGCGACGATCAGCATCAGGGGGAATTTCAGAAACGCAAAGCGAATGGCGACGATGTTGGGAATCAACTGCCATAGATAGGCACCGATGACAAAACTGAGCGGCACCAAGAGAAACGACGAAAGCACCGACGGCACTACATCCTCGATCAAAGGCGCAATGACGATACCTGCGAGAAATCCAAGCACCACGCTCGGCAGGCTAGCCATCATCTCGATCACCGGCTTTACTTGCGACTTGACGCGAGGGTTCAAGAATTCGCTGGAGTAGATCGCGGCCAAAAGCGCCAGCGGCGCACCGAACAGCATCGAGTAGATCGTGGCCTTGATTGTGCCAAAAACCAGCGGGGTCAACCCGAACTTGGGCTCAAACTTATCGGTCCCGCTCGACGATTGCCACGAGTGACCTGACCCAGCATAACCTTCGTACCAAACCGGTAAAAATAGCGTTCGAAGCGTGACTTCGGGATGTGCCGGGTCGAAGGTCCACTTTGCAATACCGTCTTTGGTATAGCAAATCAGCGCATCGCTCTTGGGCGATATGCTGATATCCTGGACCGGCGAATTATCGGAAGCTTTGACATCGAGAATTTGCCGCTCACTGGTGACGTAAAAGACCCGAGCGGTGCCATCCTGGTAGCCGGCCGCAAACATTCGCACGCGCGATGAGCTGGAGAGCGATGTGACCGCAGCACCGGTCGCAGGAAATGTATGTGCCGCGACCATGTTAATATTGTCGGGCGTTTTGACAGCCGGCGCCTCCGGACGCGTGGCGAACCAAGTCTGCAATCGTCCGGTGGAATCCCCGGCAACAAGCGTGGTTTGGCCGAGCAAGAACTGCAACGAAGTCAGCTGTTCGCCGTCTTCCGGAACCATGTCGAACTGTTCGGCGATTTGCGGTTGTGCAAAGTTTCTGGTATCGAAGCGCAGCGTCTTACCGTCTTTCCAGGCCACGAAGATGTTATCACCCAGGCCCGAGATCAATAGATAACTAGGGTCCTCGACCGAGGCGGGCAAAGGAAGTTCGCTGCTACTGAGTTTGACCGTCACCTCGTCGGTGATTAGATTGACCTTTTTGGAGACCGAGCTTAACCGTAACTTTCCGTCCTCCGTCAAAGTGCTAAGAATCGGGCCACTTGAAGAGCTGACAATATTGACGAGCTGAACCTTGAACTTACTGCCGGTTGGTGCCGGCGGGTCCAAATCTACATTCAGCTTCTGCAATCGAAGCAGACCGCTGGGGGTGCGGGTCACAGTTCCTTCTTGCCAAACGGCTACTTCTCCCACGTCGAGTCGCTTGATGGCGTCGTCGGCGGTTAGGGGGTCGATAAATGAAGAGGTAAAGCCGATCTTGCCTTGGCGAATGCTGCCATCTTCGAAGCCCATTGCGACGACATCGCTATCAACGGAGCTAGACGCTGCCGTTAGTTTTCGAACGTCTTCGCCTTCGACTTGACCGACATTGACAGGCTTGCCGATCTCCTTGCCATCCGAAAGATCAAAACAATGCACATTGCCGTCTTTGAACAACGCCCAGCCCATGGTGCGATATTCATCGACAGCAGATAGAACCGGAGCGCCGTTTCGCCAATCGGCGTCAAAAGCAACCCGTTCTTCGACCGTGGCCGACCGAAACAATGGAATCGCCACACCGACTAAGAAAACAAACACCAGCAAGACTGTAACAATGGTCCCAATGCCGCCAATCCCGATGACATACTTCGCGATTCGATCGGTCCACCAAATCGTGGGCGATGTGGTGCGCTTGCGACTGCGGCCCGTAAAAGAGCGTTCGGTGGACATGGCGCGAAATACGGTGACAGGAAAAAAGTGGGTGACGGCGTTTCCACCGTCACCCACCGAAAAGATCAACAGATTCGACTATCAACCATTGCTTTGACAATTACGTTGACTATTCAGCCGCGCCGGTGGTAAGACCGACCGATTTCAAGGTCTTCTCGGCAACCTTGGCCGTGATTGGCAGATAGCCGTCATTCACGACATCTCGTTGGCCTTCTTGGCTGAGGATGTACTTGATGAATTCGCGGCGGAGCGGATCCAATTGGCTGCCCGGCTTGTGGTTGATGTAAATAAACAAGAAGCGAGCCATCGGATAGTCGCCGCTGTAGGCGTTCGCCGGTTCGGCGGTTACGAACTCTTCGCCGGTCTTTTTCGACAGCGGAACAGCCAACACATCAGCCGTCTTGTAGCCGATGCCGCTGTAACCGATTGCATACTTGTCGCTGGCAACACCTTGGACGACGGACGAACTGCCCGGCTGTTCCTTGACCGAATCCTTGTAGTCACCGCCGAACAGTGCGTTTTCTTTGAAGTAACCATAGGTGCCCGAAGCGGCATTACGACCGTAGAGGCTGATTGGCTTGTCCTTCCATTCGCCGGTCAAACCCAAATCACCCCAAGTGGTGATGTCCTTATCCGCACCACCCTTACGGGACTTCGAGAAGATGGCGTCGACTTGTTGCAGCGACAGACCCTTGAGCGGGTTGTCCTTATGGATGTACACAGCCAGCATGTCGATGCTCGACGCGATGCCGGTCGGCTTATAGCCGAACTTCTTTTCGAAGTCGTCGTTTTCCTTCGACTTCATTTCTCGGCTCATCGGACCGAAGCTGGCGGTGCCGGCGATCAACGCGGCCGGAGCCGTGCCTGATCCCTTGCCTTCGACTTCAACTTGCACGTTCGGATACATCTTCCTGAAACCTTCGGCCCAGAGGGTCATCAGGTTGTTCATGGTGTCGGAACCGATACTCTTGATCGTGCCCGAGACTTCTTCGCTGACCTTCTTGTAGTTGGCCAGTTTGGCATCAACAGCCACTCCGCCGGATTTTTTGGTTTCCTTCGTCGTTTCAGTCTTGGTGACCGGAGCTGCAACTTTGGTTGTGACGGGGGCAGCGACTTTGGTCGTGGCGGGCGCGACAACCTTGGCGGCGGCGGGTGCCGGCTTGGTTTTCAACGGCGGTTCAGCGGCAATAACCGGCTGACCACAGGCGATTGCAGCAATCGCCAACGAACCTAGGAACCACTTAGAAATCTTCAACATTGCCTGTCTCCCACAATAGTGTGAATGGACCGATGTAAGAACGAACGGCACGAATGCCTTGGAAAAGTCCCTTTTCAAGGCGCATCGGCAAACTACCCGGTTTCAACGGGTACGGTTAGCGACAGCGCAACCATCCACTGGTCAGGAGCATGCCAGTCATGCCGATGTGACTGGCCTCTGAACAATCTAGAGAGAGATTGTTAGGATTACGTGAGCGTTTGGTGAGAATCGTAACTCTCCTGCTTTACCCAAACCATCTGTATTACAGATTACCCAGTCGGTCCAATTGTTCACTCTGCTGATGTGAAAACACCTCAATTAACCTAACGCATATGTGAGGGGAAAACATAAAGTGCAGATTTTTTATCACTAAAGCATCGGCTTAGGATGGATATTGCTAAAATACCTAAGTCGTTTGCGTTAAACAGCTTGTAATATTATTGGCGGGTAATTGTGATACTTAAACGGCAACTGAGGCTAATAGATTTCAATGCTCTTCACCGAATTTCCTCCCGAGTGCCGAGCACCCCCCAAGCAGCGTTCGGCGCTTTCAATGAGCACCGTGGCGGGAAAGTTTTTGGGAGGCAACGCCAGACTCGACACTCCGATACTGACCGACATCGAAGGGTGGGTCTCGTCCGCGCCGCCGGAAGTCCAAATCAATCGGACTCGCCCGGCGATTTCGCCGGCCAATTCGACAGCCTCTCGACGGTCACAGTCGGCCGCTATCACCGCAAACTGTAAATCTCGCGTTTGCATGCACTGGGCATGGGGGTGATCGACTTGCCGGCAGGCATCGCCGACAGATTTCACCAATCGTTCGGCCTGGATTGCGCCGCAATGTAACATCAACTCGTCGTAGCGATCGACCTCGACCAACAACAAGCTGAGCGGGCAGCGCGCTTGCCGACAGGCTGCGACAACCGCCGCCACTCTTCCGGCCAAAGCGGGATCAACTTCGAAAGCGGTCGTGATGGACTCGCGCGCTCCCAGCGAGGCGACCAGTACGGGGTTGGCAACGGAATTCGACATTGCAGAATTCGACATTGCCGTAACACGCCGCGCCGCGCCGGCCATCGCCGTTGCGTCGCCCAGCAATTGCAATTCATCCTTCGAATCGCGATCGGCGATCGGCTTCGTCGTTAGCTTGTGCTGAAGCAATTCCCCAGCAGCTTGTTCGGCGGTACCCGAAAGCTGTGCATGCGCCGCGCCCAATAGTTCAAGGTAGTTATTTCCAGTGGGCAGATCCAAGCATAAGACTTCGGCCAGTTGATCGACCTTGCTCTGTAACGACTCGACCAACCGCGTCAATTGCAGGTGCGTCAAGCGGTGGTAACGATGGCCTGCGTCTAGTAATTCCGCGAGCAAATCACAACGATTTTCGGCCAGGATATTCGCCAGCAATTCCGATAGATGCAGTATCTGCGGCAATGTTTGCTCGACGATCGTTAGTTCCGCCAGTCGATTATGATCCTGTCCGATTTCGACGGCTTGAACCAGATTGCGCGGTAACGACCAGCGCTCCAACAGTTGCGACGAAAGTTGCAGATGATCGAAACCGAACGACTTCCGTTCGTTCGCGGCCACGTCGCGTGCTCGTGCAAACGCATGGTCGAGGAACCTCGCGTACGGCTCGCCAAGCTCTTGCAACAACACCAGCATACCCAGGTCTTGCAACAGTCCAGCGATGAACGGCTCGTCGCCGGGCAATCCCCAAATCGTCTGACTGATTTCTCGCGAGGCGACCGCCTTGATCAAACTATGATGCCAGTACCTTCGCAAGATGTCGCGATGGACGTTCGCGAACAAGTTGTCCGGCAAGCTGAAGCCCAACACCAACAGCTTGAGCGGGTTGATGCCCAACAGCGCCAAGGCTTGGTTCAGATCAGAGACTTCGCGGCTGAGCCCGAACAGCGAGCTGTTGACCACGCGCAATATTTTACAGGTCAGCGCGGGATCGTTTTCGATACATTGCTTGAGCGCTCGCACGTCGACCGAAGGCGATTCGGTCAATTGCAAAACGCGAACCGCGACCATCGGAAGCGTATACAGCTTCTGACAGCGATCGACGATTTTATCGAGCGTAAAACGTTGGTCCGTCATCTGGTTCGATGCAGTCATTGCAAGCGCGCATCATCGATACGTCGATCGCATGAACGACGAATCGAGGCACGAATCCCGTGAGTGTTCCCCGGCAAGCTTAGCTCACCTGCGGTTACACGCAGACGTTCGCAAATAGCCCAAACCAAGCAAGATAATTGATCCGGCACAGGGGATGAAAACACAACGCAGGAGACCGGAAGTACCGGTTTTTTGGTTTTTGACTGTTATTAGCTCAATTAGCTTTAGCAGCTCTGATCCTTAGAATTCAGAATGAGTTAAATACGGCATTCGCATCGGTTTGAATCGCGTCGATTCGTGCGGCTACATCATTCCTTGAGAACGCAAGCGTTCGAGCGCTTGCATGACCGCCAACACCACATCATCGCGCCAAGGCAACGCCGCGACCTGCACTCCGACCGGCAGCCCCGCACTACCTCGTTCAACTTCGATCGCGGCCAATTCCGAGCGATCGCGACCGGGCACACGATCGCTTTCTTCGCCCGACTGGACCCTAGTCCATGGAATCACGCCGGAGGGAATATCGAGCAAGTTCGGCAGAAAACAGTAGCTGGCCGCCGGGGCCAGCCGAGTCGAACGATGCCGAAGCGCAGGCAACGCGTGCGGCGGAAAAATCATACAGTCAAATCGCTCGCTTTCGCGAGTGCCATTACTTTCGTGGGTGCCAGTGCTGACTTGTGTGCCACTGGCATTGCAAGTGCTTTGCGAACCGCCGAGCGCCGCGAAAAACTGCTCGACATAACGATTTCGCTGATCGATCAACCACCAATATTCATCCGCCGACCGTACGCGAATCGCCGACATCATGTCAGCTAACCGAGTGTTGCCACCGATCCGTGCCAGTTTCATCCAGAACGTGCGAGAAACTCGCGACATTCCGGCCAACGACAAAAGTTGCGCGATGCGAAAGTCCGGCGGTTCGTCGCCCAACGATCGCCGGAAGCTCGCCGCGCCGTCGGCACTGATCAACGAAAAATAGAGCCGCATCGCTTCATCGACGGCGGGTGGACGAAACGGCTTGACCACGGCTCCAGCGCGAGTCAACACGTCGGCAGCTTCGTCGACCGCGCGACGAATTGCCGGCGCGGGTCGAAAGTAGCCGTCGTCGTTCCAGACCGCGATGCGTAGCCCGCGAATCGCCACGGCAGTGGGATCTCGCCACGGCACGGGCGGCAAACACGTGAACGGCAGCAGCGACGAATCTACGGTCGCCGGCTCGCCCACTAATACTTTCAGGGCCAAAATGAGGTCTTCAACCGTGCGAGCCAGCGGTCCCGCTTGCAACGGAATCGCCTCCATGCCGTGCAAAGTGCGCAACGAACCCGCGTTTGGCAAACAGCCACCAGTCGGTTTGAACCCGCATATGCCGCACGAATGCGCCGGTTGACGAATGCTTCCGCCCATGTCGCTGCCCAACCCCAGCGGCACTCCGCCCCCGGAAATGATGGCCGCTTCGCCGCCGCTGCTGCCGCCCGGGCTGCGCTCGGCAGGCCGCAACGGATGATTAGTACGGCCGTACAGACCGTTATCGGTCTCGTGCAACAACATGAGTTGCGGAACGTTGGTTTTGCCGACGACGATCGCTCCGGCTTGTTTCAGACGGGCAACCAACGGACTGTCTTCAGTTGCAATATTGTTGGCGAGCCGGCGCAGCCCCATCGTCGCGGCGGTGCCTGCCAAATGAAACGATTCTTTGAGCGTAATTGGCACACCGGCCAACGGGCCCAGGGATTCGCCGCGCGCTTGGGCACGATCGATTTCGGCTGCTTGATCGCGTGCTGCTTGAGAACATCGCACCACGACGGCATTCAACGTCGGATTGATTGCGTCGATTTTCGCTAGATGTGCTTCGAGTACTTCGGACGCTGATAGTTCGCCCTCGCGCACCGAAGCGGCAATCGCAGTCGCCGACTTCATTACAAATTGAATCGGCAACTCAGAGATGCTCATTCGGACGGTGGACGAAGCATTTTGAAACACAGAGCCACAGAGAACAATGCGAAGGAGCTAACCGCGAATGAATGCAAACACCAATGGCGATTCTTGATTCCGATGCGTGCCCACCTTTGGAAGGTCATAAATACTGTTCTAATCGGGTGGCGTTCAGTCTCCTAAACTCTAATGAATTTGCAGCAGTTGCTATGGTGATCTGCAATTCTGATTCGCGTTCATGAGAATCCATTCGCGGCCAATTTTATTCTGCTCCGTGACTCTGCGGCTTTAAGGTGAAGCTCTGTGGTGAGTTTTCACTCGCGGATTAGTTTCTTTTCCGGCGTGCCGACAGTTCCCCAGATCACTCGATCGGCGTCGCCGACATAACCGGGCAGGTTCGTCTTGGGTTCATCGACGATGACCCCGAGTGCGACAAACGCCTCACCCGGCTGGACTGCCGGCTTTTCCGCCATGATGATTAGCACCGATTGCGGCTTTGTTTTTGGTTCGGTGCCCAATAGCATGACCGTCACTTCGAAAAACTTGCCCAGCGGTTTGACCGCTTCGACTTTGCCTCCCAACACAATACCGGGCGACTTACGCGAGGGAGCGCCCATCCAAAGGTTTGCCAATCGGCCCAATTCGTCGGCCATCGATGCATCGCCGACGACGCGGGCTAGCAAATTCTCGCTGACCATCGGTCGATGGCCCGGTCGGTCCCCTTCGGCATTGGTGGGGACGAACGTCGCTGCCTCGCCCAACTTAGTCAGGCTTTGATAGAACGCGCCCTTGCGGCGGGTCACTTCGACATCCGGCGCCGACTTAAATTCGCCGGCCGTCGTGTTGACTTGCTCGATAATCTTTTGAAAGTCCTCTTCGACCACTGGCTTGTCGAACTTGGGGCCGGGCACCTCGGTCGGCAAGATTTTTGGTTCGGTCAATGGTTTCGCCTGCGGAGCAAATGGATCGTCGGGATCGATCGTTGGGGCATTTTTTGTT
>JAYTAU010000279.1:0-1664 GCA_043737375.1 Planctomycetia bacterium | reverse complement strand
CCTTCTTTGACCAGTGCGTCCCAGACCGCGGTCGGGTACTGATTGGGGGGCGAGATGCTGACGACCGTCGAACGACCGCCGGTCAAAGGGCTGCGGCCGACACGCGAGTCGTTGTCGAGCTGAGTGATTTTAAGCCGTTTCTTGAAGGCTTTGAAGGCGGCCTTGAGCGTGTCGGGCGTAGCAACATTCAGAGCCCCGGCGTCCGCGCTTTGAGTAACTACTTTCGGGGCTTCGGCGTCCCCGACGGGGGAAATCAGGCCGTTATTTGCATCAGTCATTGCTTCGCCCTGAGTACTTGTTCTGTTGGGTCATTCAACCGCTGCATTATACCAGATTGGAAGCAAAAACGGAGATCGATAGACGCCACACGTTGCTCGTTGCATCGCGACGGATCAACCCCGATAAGACGGCATGAATTCCGTCCTGCGAAAAGCGAGGCTATTTACCCGGCACGTCGAGTACGCGATCTTCACCGACTTCGAATGCGCCGATGTCGGGTGCCTTGCCCTTGAACGGCAATCCAACGCCACTCAGTTCTGTGCCCGCGTCGATGATGAAACTGTCTTTGGCAGGCATGAAAAACGGCCACGGCTTGTCGCCGCTTTCGCGCAGCATCAACGGCTTGTCGATAAAGTTGCCGGGCGGGACTTCCTTGACGTTGATACACAGATTGTTCTTGACGATGGTTTTCTCAAGCACGCCGCCTCCTTTGTTTTGCAGCAGATTGCGCGGCTTCGATTCGGGACAGACAAAAATGTTGTTCTTCACTTCCCAGCCGTTGATGCCCGCGCCTTGGTAAGGGTCGATGATCGGCCCGGTGCGATCGGCGGCATCGGCGCAGAATACGGTATTGTTGTAAACGTGAATTTTGTCGGCCCGACCTTGGTTTTTCCATACAAACGCGCGGTCCAAATTTTCGACCGTATTGTGATGAATCCAAATCGGGCCGCTGTTCTCGCCGCCGTGGTGGGTGTAGACCCGGCCGCCGGTCTTTTCGATGCGAATGTAATTGTGATCGAACCGCAAGTAGTTACGCGGCCCTTCGACGGTGTAACTGTCGGTCAGTAAGTTGTCGTGAATCCAAACGCTGTATTCGTACTTACGTTGGTTTGGGTCGCCGCCATCGGAACTCTTGGGAACTGAAATACAGCGATTGACATAGTTGTGATCGATCTCAAGGCCGTATTCGTTCTCGTGTGCCGACTCCAAGCCGAACTCGCCAAGCTGCTCGAAGTAGCAATGATGAATTCGCACGCCTTCGTGACCACTGGCCTTGTAGCCGTATTCCTTGCCGACCGTGTTGATAATCCGGCAATGAGAAATTTCAGAATGTTTGATCCACCGCGTGCGAATCGAACCGGTATGATACTTGTCCTTTTCGACGGCCCCGTTCTCGATCAGACAGTTGGTGATATTCAATTTACTGGAATGTTGGGCATACAGACCTGCCCAGCGAAACTCACGGATGGCGCAGTCGCGCACCGTGATGCCTTCGGACCCGTCGATGTGAATTGCTCCGCTGAGCCGTTCGTCGACGGGCGACTCCAACACCAAATCGCGGATCGTGATGTTCTTGGCCTTGTTATTAATTCCGATCAAAAATTCCGCGGCCGGTTTGGGGCCTACAACGCAGGCGGCTACCTCATTGTGGCTAACACGGGTCA
>JAYTAU010000278.1:0-1667 GCA_043737375.1 Planctomycetia bacterium | reverse complement strand
GGGCGACCGAAAAATAACTTCCTCACAAAATCCTCTCCCTCTGGGAGAGGGTGGGGTGAGGGTCGGAAATATCGGGAAGTTATTTTTCGTTCGCCCCTTAATTTTGTCACCGACTTTCTTGACATCGAGCGTCGCCATGGACAACGCATCCCTTCCCACCAGTGAAGTTACCGAGCATACCGAAGCCGGCGAAATACAAACCGCAACCGACGAAAGGCAACCAACTGTCGTCGACTCGCCAACCGCGCCCGACCACGCTCAACTCGCTTCCGCCGACGTGCTCATTCGCACGGTGCTCTCCGACGATCCACCGACCGAAGCCGATCTCGACCGAATCATTGCCGCGCTCGACGTCGACAGTTTGTTCGAGATCCCCGAGTCGGCCGTTCGGGCGGCCCAGCGATACAGCACCGAAATCACGCCGCGATTGATCGACTTGCTTCGCAAAGCCGCCGCAATCATGCGCAACGACGATGACGAAATGCCCGGCACGGGTCATCTGCTCGCCTTTTTGTTATTGACTGAGTTTCGCGCGACCGAGGCCTTGCCCGCACTGGTCGAAGCTATTTCGTTACCCGACGACTTGGCCTACGAAATGCTCGGCGACTCGATCACCGAGGATCTGACCCGCGTGCTTGCTGCCTTAGCCGTCGACGCGCCCCAAACGATCGATGATTTAATTGCCGATCGGGCTGTCGACGAGTATGTTCGCGGGGCTGCCGCTGGTGTCTATCTGTATTGGGTTCGCGACGGACGGCTGACCCGCGACGAGGCCGTGGCTCGCCTGCATGAACACCTGCAGCGGGCCTGCGAATTGCGCGATGAAAAAATCGTCCACGTTCTGGTGAACGAGTTGTGTAGATTTTCGCCCGTAGAAGCCATGCAAACCATCGAGCACGCGTATCAACTAAATATTGTGGACGATATCTATATCGGCTTGGATGAAGTCCAAGACAGCGTTACAGTAGGCGAAGCATTCTTACAACGTGAATTGCAGGGTTGCCGCCCCACCGGCTTCGAAGATGCGTATCAGGAACTAAAAATTTGGCAGCGTTGTGCGAATTTGGCACCGCCTGAAAGCGGTCATGACTACAAGAGCATGCCTTGGGGTGACGATGAGGACGACCTCGGTGATTGGGACGACGACCAAAACCATCTAAAGGCTTGGGGCGACGACGATGCTGACTCCGAACCCATCCACGCCCCCACCACGATCGTCAACGCCGGACCGCGCGTCGGCCGCAACGACCCTTGCCCCTGCAACAGCGGCAAGAAATACAAAAAATGCTGCGGCGGCCGGTGATGGCAAACAGTGAGCGGTCGGGTTTACCCCGGCTGTTTCCGTTTCTTAATCTGCGACCGGTCATATAAGGTTTTCGCGAGTTGGAGTGTCGACATCCGCATCAGCTGCTTTTCCGTTGTCTTGGCGATTAGAGCCAGCTCTGCCATCGACCGAGATGGGTCACCAAGAAATGCTTCGATGGCAGCGACTTGTCTCTGATTATGACTTGATTTCCCCGTCGATTCGATTTCGACCCGACATCGCAAGATCGGTTCGGCAATTTGCCATTCATATTCGCCGGCAATCAGGTCAGCCCCTTGGGGTGATGTTAAATCGGCGATGAATTTTTGCAGTCGGCTGTGAACTTCTTGATTGGTTTCACGAA
>JAYTAU010000277.1:0-10714 GCA_043737375.1 Planctomycetia bacterium | reverse complement strand
CCCATCGGCGCGACCGACCGTCTTACGGAGCTTTTTTCGCCCTCAAATCACAACTTGACACCCAACCTCATTGCTGTACGATACTGGATTCCCGTCAGCAAATTTCGACCAGTTTGGCCAGTTAGATTACGAGCTCCGCGTCATGCCGACAATCAATCAGTTAGTCAAGAAAAACCGCAAGCCGCCGCGTAAATTCAGCAAATCGCCGGTGTTGGATCGTTGTCCGCAAAAGCGGGGCGTCTGCCTGCAGGTCAAAACCATGACCCCCAAGAAGCCCAATTCGGCGCTCCGTAAGATCGCTCGCGTGCGGCTCTCCAACGGCAAAGAAGTCACGGTCTATATCCCGGGCGAAGGCCATACCCTGCAAGAACATAGCATCGTGCTGGTTCGCGGCGGTCGTGTTCGCGATCTGCCGGGCGTGCGCTATCATATCGTCCGCGGCGCGCTCGACACGCTGGGGGTCGCCGACCGCAAGCAATCCCGCAGTCTGTACGGAACCAAGCGACCGGCCTCCAAGTAAATGCTCGGGCATACATAAGCGAGCGGTCGGGTTTATCCCGGCTATAAGAAGCACTAACAATAGCCAAGTGTCATGCAACCCTCGCCGCCTCTCCCGAGGGGAGAGGGATTTTGTCAAGCGGTCTGCATATTTTTCATTGTTAAAGACCAGTCAATTTTTTAGGTAGCTGATTCATGGGTCGTATTACCGCAAGTCGCAAAATGTTGGGCAAAGATCCGCAATTCGGATCGGCCCTGGCTTCGAAATTCATCAACTGCCTGATGCACGACGGCAAGAAGAGCACCGCGCAACGGGTGTTCTACGATGCCCTCGACATCGTCAAGGAAAAGGTCGCCGGTGAAGAGCCGATCGAAGTCTTCAATCGTGCGGTCGAAAACGTCAAGCCGGCCATCGAAGTCCGCTCGAAGCGCGTCGGCGGTGCCGCTTATCAAGTCCCGATGCAAGTAAACCGCAATCGGCAGCAGTCGCTGGCGATTCGCTGGATTCTGCAAGCGGTTCGCGAGAAAAAGGGTCGCGCTACCCACGAGAAACTGGCTGAAGAACTGATCTCGGCCTTCAATCGCGAAGGTGCCGCTGTGTCGAAGCGCGAGAACGTGCATCGCATGGCCGACGCCAACAAGGCATTTGCCCACTTCGCCTGGTAAAAAAAAGAGGCTGGAGACTGGGGGCTAGAGGCTCGTGGTTGGAGATTGCGATTGCAATCCACTAGCCTCTAGTACCTAGCCCCCAGTCTCTTTCTGTTATGTCACGCGACATTACCAAAATTCGCAACACGGGCATCATTGCCCACATCGACGCCGGCAAGACCACGGTCACCGAGCGGATGCTGTTCTATACCAAGAGCACGCACAAGATGGGTGAGGTCGACAAAGGGACGACCGTCACCGACTTCGATCCCGAAGAGCAACAGCGCGGCATCACCATCTACTCGGCCAGCGTCAGCTTCGATTGGAAAGATGTCCATGTCAATCTGATCGACACGCCGGGCCACGTCGACTTCACCGCCGAAGTCGAGCGGAGCTTGCGCGTACTCGACGGCGGCGTGGTGGTCTTCAGCGCGCGCGAAGGGGTCGAGGCGCAAAGCGAAACGGTTTGGCGACAGGCCGACAAATACGGCGTTCCCCGGATCGCGTTCATCAACAAAATGGATCGCGAAGGGGCCGATTTTCAGGGCACGGTCGAGCAAATCCGTCAACGACTCAACAGCAATCCGCTGGTCGTACAAATTCCCGTGGGGCTCGGGCCGCCGCACGTCAATAACCCATTTCGCGCCATCATCGATCTGGTCGAAATGAAACTGTTGACTTTCCCCGCGACCAGCCAAGGGGCCGAAGTCGTTGCGAGCGACTTGCCCGACGATGTTCGCGATGAGGCCGAGTTGTATCGCGAACAGATGCTGCACGAGCTGTTCAACTACAGCAACGAGCTTGCCGAGCTGGTGCTGGCCGAAGCCGATGTGCCCGTCGAAATGGTGCGTCACGTTATTCGCACTGCCACGGTTGCGCGGCAGATCGTGCCGGTGCTCTGCGGCTCGGCGCTCGACTACATCGGCATTCAGCCGTTGCTCGACGCGGTCATGCATTACCTGCCCAGCCCGGCGGACATTCCGCCGGTCGAAGGGCTTGATCCCAAAAATATTGATTCGAAACAGACCGACCAGAAGGTCATTCGCAAACCTACGGAAGACGAGCCGTTTAGCGGGCTGGTGTTCAAAGTGCTGGCCGAACGCACCGGCGACTTGTACTTTGTCCGCGTGTATTCCGGCACGCTCAAAGCAAACAGCCGTGTCTTCAACCCAGGCAAAGACAAAAAAGAAAACGCCGCTCAGCTCTATCAAGTTCAGGCCGATCGCCGCAAGCTGGTGACCAGTGTTGCGGCCGGAGATATCGTCGGCATCATCGGTCCGCGGGTCAGCGTCACCGGCGATACGTTGTGCGACTCGGCCGAACCGGTGCTGCTCGAAACGATTCATTTCCCGGAGACGGTGATCAGCATGGCCATCGAGCCTGAGACCTCGCTCGAACGCAAAAAGCTGGCCGACACGCTTGAGCTGCTCAAGCGACAGGATCCGACGTTTCGCGCGATCGAAAGCGAGGACACCGGACAAACCATCATCAGCGGCATGGGCGAGCTGCATCTCGAAGTGATCAAGCATCGGCTGTTGCGCGACTTCAATCTCAATGTGAAGGTTCACAAGCCGCGCGTCAGCTACAAAGAGTCGGTGCAGGGAGCGGCCGAGGCCCAGGGCAAATGCCAACGCCAGGTCGGCGGTGCCAGCTTGTACGCCGAAGCTCGGATTCGCGTAGCTGCGCAGGACGACGACAAACCGGCTCACGTGTTCACGAAGTGGACGATGGAAGACTCCGCGCAGGGGCAATGCATTCAAACGATGCTGACCAGTTTGAAGGAGCACGCCGAAGGGGGCGGGCTGCTGGGCTGTCCGCTCTGGAATTGCTCGATCGAACTATTGCCGGTGCCGTTTCCCGAACCGCTGCCGAATGAAGTGGCGCTGCGGATCGCGGCAGCCGATGCCTTCAATAAAGCGCTCGAGAAAGCAGGCGTCGTGCTGCTCGAACCGATTATGAAAGTTGAGGTCACCACGCCGGCCGATCATGTGGGCGACGTGATCAACGACCTACAACAACGCCGGGCGATCATCACCGATCAGCAGATGCGCGGCTTCAACACGGTTCTCGATGCGGAAGCACCGCTCTCGGCGATGTTCGGCTATTCGATGGCGGTTCGCAGCCTGAGCCAGGGGCGGGCCAGCTTCTCGATGGAACCGCTGAAATACGGCCCCGCCCCGCAAGAAGTGCAGGCCAGCTTTGTGTAGCCAATCTCGCTCAAGCCTATAACTAATCTCGCCCAAGCTTATAAATAATCTCGCCAGAGATTGGGCTGCTGCGACCCCTCGTTCCCACGCTCTGCGTGGGAACGGATACTCCGCCGCTCTGCGGCAAATACGAATGTTCACTGAGTGCCACTGCTGGTAATAAAGCGCTGGTAGCCAATCTCGCCAGAGATTGAGACTGCTCTGCCACATCCTCGATCTTGCCTCGCCCAAGGTCTGGCGACCTTGGCTACGATTTATGTCACTATTTGGTCGCGGCCACCGGTGACTTGCCGGTGCTATTCGGGGTGCTGCGTTGGGTGCGACGCAGGGCACGTAGTCGGGCCAGACGTTTGGTCGTACTGGGTTTTTCGTAATGTTCGCGGGCGCGGACTTCCTTCTTCAGACCACTGCGCTCGACTAGTTTGCGAAAGCGACGGACAGCTTCTTGAATGGGCTCGCGTTCGCGAAGTTTAATCTTGACCACACTTGTCTCCTTTGGGGGGTTAAACGATTGAGTTTGGAATCACAACCCTCTCCCTCGGGGAGAGGCGGCGAGGAACGAGCGAGTGTGGGTGCGACGATGAAATCAGTGACACTTTGAAACAATAATCAAACCAACAGCGCCCTCACCCCGGCCCTCTCCCAGAGGGAGAGGGAGAATTAATACAACGGACAACTGACCACTAACTTCCTAGAGAATCTTGATGTTTTCGGCACGCGGACCCTTGGGCCCCTTGCCGACGGTGTATTCGACCGATTGGCCCGGTTCTAGGGCTTCGATGGTCGTGCCTTGCAGCTCCGAGTGATGAAAAAACAGGTCGCCCCGCTCACCCTCGATGAATCCAAAACCCTTATCCGGTATCAACTTCTTAATGGTCCCTTGCGGCATGTCGAGCCACTCCTTCACAAACAAAACACCAACGAAAAACAGGATCCGCGCGACGACCGCGCAAACACGGGGGGTCTCGACCGAGTTTATGCCCTTGCGGGAATTTGCACGCCGGCCGGAAAACAGAGATGAATCGCGGCCTGCCGTGTCAAAGGCGTTGCAGTGACCGCCCCTTTGCCCCAAACGAGCCGTAAAAAGAGCAGCAGCAAGTAGCAATTCGATACGTCCTGAGCCCACGGAACGATTGCAGTGCGCAGGGGTATCCCTCTCTATTCGGTCAAGTCTACCAGCGCAGCGGCGGGCAGAACATAGGTTTAAAGCAACTTCTTCGCAGTTTTTCCAGCGGATTGGGAGGCCCGGTCACCAACAATAACCAGATAAAATATTTAGCTTCCTAAGCTCAGCGCTCCCCATTCGTCGCCCCTGATTTCAAACGTGCCGGTTCTTGCCATTCGAGCTGCGGTGCGTTTGCTCGCACAATGTCCACTCGCCGCTAAATCCCCCGGCGAAGCCGGGAGCTGAAGGATTTACGGCATATTGTGCCCAACAAAAATCCCGACCTGCTTTCGAGACGCTCAATCGTCGTCAACCGGCGGGTTCGACACCTGTTCTGCGTGGAGGTTTGGCTAATAGCAACGGTGAGACCAATTGCTGGTAGCGATTGAACAGAAATTCGACGCGATTGCGTTCACTCGAAAAAGGCTGCGAGCGATAGCAGCGATCGACGGCCCTGTCGAGTTTCGTATGGGCCTTGCTGAGGTTGGCAGGCATCGTCAGCGGGTCGTACAAATCGGCCAGTGATGCGTCGGAATGCGAGTCGCGGGCATCGAGTACGGCTTGTGCGGCGGCCTCGACGGCGGATCGTTTGGCGTCGGAGACATCTTGCGGCCAGGGAAAGTTGTTGTAAACGATGGCGTTTGAATAGCGATATCGCAGTTCGAGACGACCACATGTATGCCGGACCCAGGCCATGTGCATGCTGGAACTTAAAATCCCAAATTGATACTGTGTTGCTTTTGGGAGTATGTATAACTGATTCGATGCAATGATCGATGGTGGCATAAACCCTACTGGGATGTAGCGCCGTCGCTCAGAAGAGAGCGTAGGAATCGCCAAATACCTTGTAGCGGGTTGACGGATTTCCGCAAACAATGCAGGTGTATTGGCGAGTTCGACGGTCATCTCCCGCTGGCGTGAACTGCGCCATTTTCGAACGGCTTCAATACGAGCCAATACTGAAGCCCAGCGGCGTATTTCTTGTGGATTGGCATCTTTGAGCCACAAACAGTATCGATCAATTCCTTGAAGAAATTCTTTTCCGCCTACGAACGGCTTGATGTACGGTCGAACTGCGGGGATTTCCTGGATAAGTTCGTCTCTTTCTTTTTTTGTGAGTGTGAACTGTCCGTCGTCAAGCGCAAAGCTGCCATATACCATTGCAGGCACCCGACAGAGCGGAGTGCGACGTGCATTGATCAAAACGTTCGGTCCCTGTACCAAATAAGGATTAATGCTTGTGCCTGAAACTAACGTTGGTTCGCCGTCATCCGTTTCATAGTCGAATAGTGTATATGGCACCGCGGCACCACGACCAAATCCAATAATAACGACGGTAACATGCGCCTTTCCCCGAGCTTCACTCGTCCATTTGAATGAACGATGTGCAAACAGAACCTCAATGTCCAGTCCTAATAGAAACGACCAAAGTATCGAAACCTGCTCTCCCTGAGCAATCGAATTAGTCGAGACGAAAGCGGCTGAAAATGGAATTCCAACAAAATATTCCGCAGCCCGTTTGTACCAGCAACTCACGTAATCAAGCACACCGGCCTTCGCAGTCTTCTTCCACACAATCGACATGTCGAGTTTCTGATCATCGTTCTGCTCTTTCTTGCCCACGAACGGCGGATTGCCCAGCACGTGCGTACATTCGCTCGCCGGCAGCACATCGTTCCAATCGATCCGCAACGCGTTGCCGTGCCGAATGTGCGGGCTTTTCTTCAGCGGCAGCCGCACGAAGTATTCGCCAAACACTTCGCTCAACCGCTGGTTCATCTGATGATCCATCAGCCACATCGCGACTTCCGCAACCCGAACCGGCCATTCTTCGATCTCGATGCCGTACAACTGATCGACGTCGAGCTTGAGCAATACGTTCACATCGACCGTTTGTTGGCGTCCGCTATGTTTTTGCTTGGTCAAGCGCCGCAGAATTTCCAACTCCAGCAACCGCAATTCGCGGTAGCTGATCACCAGAAAATTGCCGCAGCCGCAGGCGGGGTCGAGCAATCGCATTTTGCCCAGACGCTGGTGAAGCGCTTGCAGTTTCTTACGATCGTTGCCCGCGCGTTCCAGTTCCGTTTTTAGCTCGTCGAGAAACAGCGGCCCGATCACCTTCAAGATGTCTCGCTCACTCGTGTAATGTGCGCCGACCTGCCGGCGTTCGAGCGGCTCCATCACCGCCTGGAACAGCGCGCCGAAGACGGCCGGAGAAATTCGGCTCCAATCGAACTTCGTACAGGCCAAGAGACGATTGCGCATGTCGCGATTGAACGCGGCAAAACTCAACGCTTCGGAATAGAGCTCGCCGTTGACAAAGGGCAACTCGGCCAACTCCTCGCGCAAATTCTTCTGGCGAAGCTCCTTCGGAGTGTTGAGAACCTGAAAAAACTGTGCGAGTTGAGCTCCGAGATCGGAGCCGTCGGGGCTGGTATGATTTTCCAGATACAGTTTGAAAGAGTCGCGCTCGAAGATGCCCGTGTCTTCAGCAAACAGACAAAACAAGACACGCACCAGCAGCCGTTCGAGCTCATGCCCTGAGTAGCCGCCCGCTTCCAAAACGTCGTGCAAGTCGCCCATGATCTGGACGGCCTTGATATTGATCGGATCCTCGGGTTCGAACTTGTGCTGCTTATATCCGGGAATGAAGCCGAACCGATTGACATGCTGATGGAATTCGCCGAGTGGAAACTCGTGCGTCGTTCCTTCTTCCAGGTCATGGAGTGCGATGCGCGCAAAGTCGGACACGATCACATAGCGCGGAACTTCGTCGACGCGCTGCTCGCGACCGAGATCCTGAATGTAATCCATCGCCTGGGCATGAGCTTTCCCGAGGTCTTTCCCGCGGCTTTTGTGTTCGGCGAGGAGCGTGCCCTTCCAAAACAGGTCGATATAACCGTAGCTGCCCGACAGGCCGCGCACCGGCTCTTCGAAGCTGGCCACCAGGCGGCGAGATAAACCGAAGACGTTGAAGAATTGGTCCCAGAAAGTTTTGGCTTCGGCCTGCTCGCGATTTTCGCTCACCCACTCGTTGGAGAAGGTGAACGCGCGACTACGGATTTCGTTCCAGGAGAGCGGCATGAACTCGCTTAAAACTTGCTACGAGGTAGGGTTCGCTGTTAAGCGATGATAGCCGATTCGCGAATGCCGCGACAATGGAGTCTCGCGAACGCGATAACATCATGCGCATCGCTACGCGGACGACGCTATTGAGAGGGAAGCTTCCAAGAACGACGACTCGCACGACCACCAACAACGATGCGGCCGGGGGTTAACCCCGGCCGCTCGCTTTGTTAGCTCGTCAAAAATAGGTTCCGGAACGCCACGGAGGGCGTTCCCTACAGAACTAAACCTACTCCCCGCCCAACAGCGCATCCAATCCGCCGGCTGGGGGCTGAGTCGACTTCTTCTCGGTCTTGCCATCGCCGTCGCCATCGCTTGCAGTGTCGAGCAGCGGGAAGTGACGCGACATGACTTCGTCTTTTTCGTTGGCCAAGGCCTCGAGTGCTTGCGGACGAATGCGAACTTCGGACTGTTGGAACAAGCTGAAACCCGTTCCGGCAGGAATCAAGTGACCCAAGATCACGTTTTCCTTGAGACCGACCAGGTTGTCGACCTTGCCGGCCAGGGCCGCTTCGGTCAGCACCTTGGTGGTTTCTTGGAAACTGGCGGCCGAGATAAAGCTGCTCGACTGCACGGCCGCCTTGGTGATGCCCAGCAACTGCGTGCTGGCCGTAGCCGGCTTCGGCTTGGCACCCTTGGCCGGTTCGCCCCCCAGGGCTTCGCTCTGAGCGTTGACCTGTTCCAGGGCATCCTTCGGAACGATGGTGCCTGGTGCAAAGTCGCTATCGCCCTTTTCGGTAATTCGAACGCACTGCGCCAACTGCTGATTGACCGCGCGGAACTCGAACTTGTCCATCACACTGCCAGGCAGCAAGCCGGTATCGCCGACGCTTTCGATGCGGACCTTGCGGAGCATCGAAGCCACGATGATCTCGATATGCTTGTCGTCGATTTCGACGCGCTGAGCTCGATAGACGTTTTGAATTTCACGAACCAAATACTGCTGCACGGCTTCTTCGCCGGAGATGCGCAGAATATCGTGCGGCACCAGCGGACCGTCGACCAGGGCTTCGCCCGCTCGCACGAAGTCGCCGGCATGGACTCGCAAGTGCTTGCCGTGCGAAACCAAATGCTCGCGTTCGATGCCGCTTTCGCTCCGAACGATGATCGTCCGCTTACCGCGTCGCTTCTCGCCCAACAGTTCGACCGTACCGTCGATCTCGGCGATGACCGCAGGATCCTTCGGTTTGCGAGCTTCGAAAATTTCGGTCACGCGCGGCAGACCGCCCGTGATGTCCTGCGTACCCGACGCTTCGCGCGGAGTCTTGGCCAACAACGTACCACCCGAAATTTGCTGTCCCTCGTTGACTTCGATATGGGCCTTTTCGGGCAGATAATAGAAGTCGAGAATTTTTCCATTCGCATCTTCGAGCACGATCTGCGGATGATAATCGCCCTTGTGTTCCATGATCAGACGGCGAATGTGACCGCTGGGGTCTTTCTCGGGGCGCATCGTTTCGCCTTCGATAACATCTTCGTAGCGCACCCGACCGCTGACTTCAGCCAAAATCGGGATGTTGTGCGGATCCCATTGGCAGAGAATTTGGCCCGGCTTGACCTCGCTGTTTTCCTCGATCTTGAGGATGGCACCGGCGGGGACTTCGTACTTTTCCAACTCGCGACCGCGCGGATCGAGAATCGTGATTTCGCCGTTGCGGGTCAACACGACCTGTTCGCCGGCGTCGTTGCGCACGACCTTCAGTCGAGTGAATTGCGCCTTGCCCGCCTTCTTGGCCTTGCTTTCGTTTTCGACGACTGCACGCGATGCCGAACCACCAATGTGGAACGTACGCATGGTCAACTGCGTACCCGGCTCGCCGATCGACTGCGCGCCGATGATGCCGACGGCCATCCCTTCTTCGACCATCGAACCGGTCGACAAGTCCATGCCATAGCACGAGCGACAAATTCCCAACGGCGAATCGCATGTCAACGGGCTGCGAACCTGAATCCGTTCGAGACCCAACTCTTCGATCTTGCGAGCGATGGTCGGCGTAATCAGTTCGCTCTCGCGAACCACGACTTCGTCGGTGATCGGGTTGACGATATTGGTACGACTGACGCGACCGCGAATCGAGTCGGCCAAACTGACTTCGACCTTTTCACCGCGATAGATTACGCCCTTGGTGATGCCTTGCGTCGTTTTGCAATCGTGCGACGTGATGACGACGTTTTGCGCCACGTCGGCCAATTTACGCGTCAAGTAACCCGAGTCGGCCGTCTTGAGAGCCGTATCGGCCAAGCCCTTGCGCGCACCGTGCGTCGAGCTGAAGTACTCAAGCACCGTCAGACCTTCGCGGAAGTTGGCTTTGATCGGCGTTTCGATAATCTTGCCCGACGGCTTGGCCATCAAACCGCGCATACCGGCCAACTGACGAATTTGTTCGACACCGCCTCGGGCACCCGAGTGCGCCATCAGGAAGATCGGGTTGACGTAGCCGCCGGTGCGGTAGTCGTTTTCCAACTCGGTCATCATTTCTTTGGTGATGATTTCGCGAGCATGGGTCCAAGCGTCGAGCACCTGGTTGTAGCGTTCCATGTCGGTGATGATGCCGCGTTGGTACAGCTTGTTCTTTTTGAGAACTTCTTTTTCGGCCTCACCGATGATCTTGGACTTGGTGACCGGCGTGATCAGATCGTCCGTCGCGAACGACAGGCCGCTGAGCGTGCTGCTGCGGAAGCCGAGGCGATTCATGTCGTCGAGCAACTCGATCGTGGCGCGCCGGCCCAACGTTTGATAGCAGTCCGAAATCACGCGGGCCAACTCGCTACTGCGCATTGGAATGTTGTAGAACAACATGCCGGCGGGCAGCATCATGTTGAAAATCACGCGACCGACCGTCGTTTCGATGATGGCACCGGGCTTACCGAGCGCCGGAATGTCGGTCTTGAGACGACGTTCGCGCGGCAGCCGGACCTTGATCCGGGCATGTGTATCGACCTTTTTCACCGAATAGGCCAACTGCACTTCGTTCATCGAAGAGAAGATCATCCCTTCGCCCGCGCGACCCGGCAGCGACATCGTGAGGTAGTAGCAACCCATAACCACGTCCTGCGACGGGCTAATGAT
>JAYTAU010000276.1:0-4399 GCA_043737375.1 Planctomycetia bacterium | reverse complement strand
CATTGGGTTGACGCTGGGAATAGCGACCAGGTCGCTAAGCACCTTGACGATGTCGAGATTAGCTGTGTGGCTTTCAATCATAAAAATAGAAGGTAGCCTATCTCGCCGGAGATTGGGAGGCGGCAGTTGTGCGGGAGTCGTGCAGTAGAACCTCTTGCGAGCTCGCCCAAGGTCTGGCGACCTTGGCAGAAATATTCGCGGGTCGCCAAAGCGAGGGGGTTGATTTTGAAAACGCACCTCCGATAATTCAACTACAAGTCGGGGGCAACCCTGACTCGCACCCTTCGCAGGTTCCTGCCCCACTTGCGAAGGGTTCTTTTTTTGTAGGCCGGAATTTATTCCGGCTTTCGCATTCGGCCGGTGTGAGCGTCTCGAAAGTAGGTGTGGATTTTTGTTGGGGACGATATGCCGTAAATCCTTCAGCCCCCCGGCTTCGCCGGGGGACCAGTCGGAATTACGTGACAGGCGTTTCACAAGTCGCAACGTCCGCGCCTAGCCAATCCCCCGGCAAAGCCGGGGGCTGACCACGGATCGTCGCCGACTTGGCACAGCACCTACAAATCCGATGCTCACGCATTCAGCCGGATTTCATTCCGGCTTGGTTCGTTTGCGAAACCTGTTCGTATGTGGACGAAAAGACGGAATGAATTCCGTCCTACTTGCATCGTCGCTTGACGATTCTCTTAGCGAGCATTAGGATTTCCAGCACTCGACCTGTGCGACTTTCTGCTCGGTCGAGATTTTTTACAAACTAGTTTGTGATAAGATTCACAAACTAGCTTGCCAGTCTTGGCCGATTGGACCACTGCTGTCGATGGCTGTTCTACTGCCGATCTTGCTATTTGTGATTGCTGCCACGGCGCTGTCGGTGGGCCTGTTGGTCGTAGCAAAGCTGGTCGGCCCCAAGCGCAATACGGCGGTCAAAGAGATGCCGTATGAAAGCGGCATGGACCCGGTCCATGATACGCATCGCCGGTTTGACGTGCATTTTCATCTCGTAGCAATCGCATTTTTGGTCTTCGATGTCGAACTTTTGTTTCTGTACCCGTGGGCCGTTGCCAGTCGCAGCCCGCATGGCATCGACGCGGCGGTGGAAAGCCAGTTGGTTTCGAGCCGGGGTTTGGTGTTTGGCGAAGCGATGGTATTCATTGCTCTGCTGGCCCTCGGCTTTGTATATGCCTGGCGGAAAGGTATTTTCCGATGGCGCTAGAAATCCCTGAGAACGTCGTCGTCAGCCGACTCGACGCGTTGGCCAATTGGTCGCGCAAGAATAGCCTCTGGCCGATGCCGTTTGCCACGGCTTGCTGCGGGATCGAACTGATGGCCACGGGCGCTAGCAAACATGACCTGGCCCGCTTCGGTGCCGAGGTGTTTCGCTTTAGCCCGTGCAATGCGACCTGATGATTGTCGCCGGCCGCGTGGTCATGAAGATGCTCCCGGTATTGCAACGCATTTGGCAGCAGATGCACGAGCCGAAGTGGTGTATTTCGATGGGTGCTTGTGCTTCGACCGGCGGAGTGTTCGATACCTATAGCGTCGTACAGGGAATCGATCGATTTCTGCCCGTCGATATGTATGTTCCCGGCTGCCCGCCGCGGCCAGAGCAGTTGATCCAGGCGATCATCGACCTGCAAGACAAAATTACGCGAGAAGGGACCGTCATGGGCCGCGAGTTCGATCTGGCATCGCGTCAGCAAACCAAGCGCGCTTTGATCGAAATTCCATCGATGTCGCAATTCGACGGCGCGCGGAATCCAGTGTTCTAAAAAACTGTGCTCATCAACTACAGAAAAGTTGAACAGGAGGCAACAGAGGTAACGGAGATAATCTCAATCTTTCTAGTGTTGCACAGCGTCGCATTCCTGTTGGCCCTGATTGATGAATGGCTTCATTAACTTTCAGCGTTCTCTGTTAACTCTGTTGCCTCCTGTTAATTAATTCAGAACATCGTTAATAGGTCGATTTCAAACCTTCGTTTTGTACTTTGAGTTGATGCCTGAGCCAACTGCCAAGACCGCACCGTCAACTGTGCCAACGCCGTCGATTGCCGCGTTGACCGCGCGCTTTGCCGACGTGACGTCGAGCGAGTTCCGCGGCCAAGCGCGCGTCGTCGTGCCCAAAGCGAACATCTCGGAAGCGTTGGAGTTGCTCAAGCACGATCGCGGCTTCGATCTGCTGGTTGATATCACATGCGTTGACTATTTGAACTACCGCGACGCGACCGATCGTTTTGGACTTGTCTACGTGCTGGCGAATGTCGCCACCAACGAAAGGCTGATCGTGAGGACGTTCTTGAACGAACCCGATCTGACCGTGCCGTCGGCCGTACCGCTGTGGGAAGGTGCTAACTGGCTGGAGCGTGAAGTTTGGGACATGTTCGGCATCACCTTTGACGGCCACCCCGATCATCGCCGAATTTTGATGCCCGAAGAGTACACGGCTCATCCGCTTCGCAAAGATTACCCGTTGCAAGGGCGCGGCGAGCGACATAATTTCCCAGTGCTGCATCGCAACGAAGGCTGAAAAGCAACCGTTTTTATTCTATGTCATTTCCTTCATTTTCCATTCCCCATTCCCCCCTCCCCATTCAGTTCTGAATGTCCATCGCGCCCGCCAGCCCGCTCAACAAAGTTGATCTCGCGCAGAACGAGCCGCAAGATTATTTGTGGACGCTGAACTTCGGCCCGCAACACCCGGCCACGCACACGACGTTGCGCTTGGTTCTAAAGCTGGATGGCGAGCGCGTGGTCGATGCCTTGCCCGACATCGGCTATCTCCACTCGGGCTTCGAAAAACTGGGCGAGCATCTCGATTACAACCAGTATGTCACGGTCACCGACCGGATGAATTACATTTCGCCGCTGGCCAACAACGTGGCCTGGCATACGGCGGTCGAGCGGTTGATGGGCATCGAAATTACGCCGCGATGCAAATACATTCGCACGATCATCGCCGAGTTGGCGCGGATCAGCGATCACTTGCTCTGCAACGGCGCGGTGGGCCTGGATACCGGCGCGTTCACCTACTTTCTGTACGCGTTCTATCAGCGCGAAGTGCTATACGATATTTTCGAGACGCTGTGCGGGGCACGATTCACCAATAGCTACACGCGCGTCGGCGGACTGATGTACGATATGACGCCGCTGGTCGTCGAGAAAATTCGGAAGTTCGTCCGCGACTTTCCGAAAACGCTCGACGACATGGATCGCCTGCTCAATCGCAACAAGATTTTTATCGATCGCACCAAGGGAGTCGGCTTGCTTAGCAAAGAACAAGCGATCAATCGCAGTGCGACCGGGCCGATCGCTCGGGCCAGCGGCGTGACCCGCGATTTGCGTAAGGATGACCCTTACCTGGCGTACGGCGATTTTGATTTTAAGATTTGCTGCGCGACGGCTGGCGATTGTTTTGCGCGCTACTTGGTTCGTATGCACGAGATGCGCGAGAGCTTGAAGATCGTCGAGCAGGCGCTCGAGAATTTGCCCGCCGGCCCGGTGAATGTCGGGATCGACGAGCGGACGACGTTGCCGACCAAGCAGATGGTGTATTCGACGATCGAGGGCACAATCTCGCACTTCGAGCTTGTGATGAGCAACCGCGGTTTCGAAGTGCCGCACGAAGAAGTGTACGCGGCCAACGAAACGGCCAATGGCGAGTTGGGGTTTTACTTGGCCGGCGATGGGACGAACGTGGCCTATCGCGCGCGTTGCCGCCCACCGTCGTACATTCATTTCGCGCTGTTCCCCGATCTGATTCGCGGGCATACGCTGAGCGACATCGTGGCGGTGCTGGGTAGTTTGAATATCATCGCGGCGGAGTTGGACCGGTGAGAGAAGGAGGTAGGAATGGAGGAAGTAGGAAGTCGGGAGTAGTAGTAAGAACACTTATAAACCCTCTCCCTCTCCATCTGGGAGAGGCGGCGAGGTAACGAGCGGTGAGGGTTTGAACCAAAGTGCATGCCTTTTGAGTATTGTTAGCGACTTTAAGTTTGGGTGCATGTGTTTTGCGCAGCATAACAGAGCTTGAAAGCCCGAATGACCAATTCGAGAAGTGACTCCGTTTCCTCTGTTACCTCCTGTTCATATTGATTTTTAAAAGTCGAACGAAATCTTTAATCCAATATGGTTAGCACCGAACGCATTTTGACCGACGAGATGGTTAGCCAGATCACGGCGTTATTTCCGCGCTATCCGAATAAGCGCGCGGTCACGTTGCCGGCCATTCATATCGTCAACGACGCGCTGCGGCATGTGCCGTTGGCCGCCGTGGTCGAGATCGCCAAGCTGCTCGAACTGGCCCCTGCCGAAGTGCAGGACACGCTGTCGTTCTACGGCATGTTCAAGCAGGATGCGCCGCATGGTCGCACCCGCGCTTGGGTTTGCCGCTCGATCAGTTGTGC
>JAYTAU010000275.1:0-10772 GCA_043737375.1 Planctomycetia bacterium | reverse complement strand
TACTACGCCGAAGCCAAGTTGACGACTGCGGCTGAATTGCAGAGCAACTTTGCTCGCAATTTACTACAGCTTGAGGATCCGGTAACTCTGCCGCTGTTACAAAGAATCAGGGACGGCGCGCGGAACTCAGCACGTATAAGGTATGAATTCAGACAACTTCTCCAGGACCAGGCGATGATCTGACGGGTGTCGCACTGTTTTCGTATGTGTCTTGCACGCCGCGAACCTTCGCTTCCCCGCAGTCGTCTTTACCCAAACCGACGATTCTGCCTATGATGCAGACACGAACAAAGAACGACCGCGCGGGCCTGGCAATGTACGAGCGCTGATTTCATGACGACGACGATCTTCCGCGAGGGGCATGCAACACTGACGCACGGCGGCCAACCGGCCAATCGCTGCCCTGACGAACTCATGGGCCGCTATCAGTCGATCATCGACGAACAGCGGATGAGTTGGACCGAACATCACAAGCTAGCACGGCTGATCGGTGCCGGCGGGCAGGGGTTGGTCTATCTGAGCGAACGCCGCGGGACCGACAACTTCACGCTACCGGTCGCCATCAAAATTTTCTCCCCCGAGCGCTACGAAGACTCGCGGGCCTACGACGAGGCCATGTCGCGCATTGCGCATGTCGCCGCCCGTGTGGCGCAAATTCAGCAAGACAATCTGCTCGACGTGCATAATTTCGTCGATCGCGATCGGATTCGTCTGATGGAGATGGAGTGGATCGACGGCTATGACCTGAGCCATCTTCTCGGGCGCAGCGTGCTCGATCGCACGCGCGACCAAGTCAGCAACGCCCGCTGGGAGTACCTGAACAACGTGATCGTAACCGCCGGGCCGGTGCAATCGCGATTCAAGCCGGGCATCGCCATGGCGGTGATGCGCGAGTGCTTGGCGGCGCTGGCGGCGCTGCATCGCGAGCAGATCGTGCACGGTGATCTCAAGCCGTCGAACATCATGCTCAAGCGGACGGGCAATGCCAAAATCGTCGACATTGGCTCGGCCATTGCGCTGGACAATGTGCCCGCGCAGCGCACCTGCACACCGACGTACAGCGCGCCCGAGGTACTCGAAGGAGGCGAATGCACGCCGCGCTCCGACCTGGCCAGCCTGGGCTATGTGCTGATCGAAATGCTGGCCGGTCGACCGCCATTTGCCGGTATGACCACCTATAAGGATCTGCTCGAAGCCAAACGATTTTTGGCGCAGCGGCTGCCGCAAATTCTGCCGCAAGAGATTGTCTGCAACGAGCTATTGATGAACTTCTGTCGCGGGCTGGTCGCGCCTGACCCGACCCGCCGGTTCCCCAGCGCCGAGGCCGCCGACCTGCTCAAAGAAGGTGCCGCGAGCTTCCATCGACAACTGATCGTCGGCGGGTTAGCAAGTGAATACGAAAACGAAATCCGGCTGTGGTTGCAGGATTTGGAGTAACCTAGGACGGAATTTATTCCGTTTTGCTCTTACGTAGGACGGAATTCATTCCGTCTCGCTCTATAACGCAGACTGAAATCCATTCCGTTTTGCGGAATAGGACGATCTTCCAGTACTAAATGAATTTTGCTTTGCGTCGAGCATCAGAAACTATGCTCAAGCGAATTTTTTGAATGATTGCGTCAATCCTATCGCTTGACCTTCTTTATTTCAGGTAATACACTTTAGCGAATCGGTATTACGCATTGAATGATGTATGAAAACGATCTCGCTCAAATTGCCTGAAGCCTTGCACGAGCGGCTGCTGAAAATTGCCAAGCATCAAAAACTTAGCAAGTCGGACGTTTTGCGCGCCGCCATCGAAAGCTATCTGATGCAAAGCAATGGTCACAAGCGGCTGACCGTGGATGACCTGATCGGCGATCTGGCCGGTTGCGTCGAAGGCGGACCGAGCGACTTGGCTTCGAATCCCGAACATCTCGAAGGCTTCGGTCGATGAAGCCGGTGATCTTGCTGGATACAGGCCCGCTGGTCGCCTATCTATATAAAACCGAACAAAATCATGCCTGGGCCGTCGCTCAAATCAAACGTCTTGAGCCACCGCTCTACACCTGTGAAGCGGTTCTGACCGAAGCGTTTTATCTGTTGAGATCGCTACCTGGCGGACTTAGCGCCCTGATTGAGCTAGTCGAACGAAATGCAGTGGTGACGCCGTTCGCTCTGACGACCGAATTTTCCGCCGTCGCACTGCTGATGAAGCAATATGCCAATTTACCCATGTCACTTGCCGATGCGTGCTTGGTTCGGATGGCTGAGATTTATCCTGAATCGAAGATCATCACGCTTGATCGGCACTTTAAGGTCTACCGTAAGAACGCGCGACAAGTGATTCCAACATTGATGCCTGATTAGACTACCCCATTCCCATCGGACCGGTGGCATAGTTACGACCCTCAACATTATGCTGCCGAGGCCATACCGATTACAACGACCGCGGGTAACCAGTTGGCAAGCCTTTTGGCCGCGTCGCGAAGTAACTACTTGTTTCACTCAGAAAACCGAGTACGCTAAATCGGCCTGGGCCAAATCGAAACAACCTTCAACGAGGGCAGTCATGGATCAGTTGCCGTTCACCGCCGATACGCTACAGGCATTTGGCACTAACAGCTTTGCCGAAAATCCAACTCCCCGTGTCCCGTGTGTACTTGTTCTCGACGTTTCCGGTTCGATGGCTGGCGAGCCGATCAGAGAGTTGAATGCCGGTCTCCGAGTCTACAAGGACGAACTGTCAGCGGATTCGCAGGCGATCAAGAGCGTTGAAGTAGCAATCGTCACGTTCGGCGACGACGTTCGTACGGCCTGCGACTTTACAACCGCCGAAGCATTCGTTCCGCCCACACTCGAACCGTCGGGCATGACTCCCATGGGCCGGGCAGTCAATCAGGCTATCGACATGATCGAAGCTCGAAAACAAAACTACAAGGCAAACGGGATTGCTTATCATAGACCGTGGATATTTATGATCTCCGACGGAGCGCCTAACGACGACGGTTGGGAATCGGCCGCGGCCCGCGCCGTCAGCGGTGATCAACAGAAGAAGTTCGCCTTTTTTTGCGTCGGCGTTGAAGGGGCAAATATCGAGATTCTCAATAAGTTCTGTGTACGCGAGCCGCTTAAACTACAGGGTCTCCGGTTCCGTGACCTGTTTAAGTGGCTTTCGAGTTCGCAGCGTTCCGTGTCGCGATCCACACCGGGCGACGACGTTCCCTTGGAGAATCCTACAGGTCCAAGCGGTTGGGCGGTTGTCTAATTTAAGAGGGGCACGCTTGTGTGGAAGTGTTTGTTTGACAGTGTCTCGGGAACATCGCATCTCGAAACCGGTACTCCGTGTCAGGATTCGTGCCGCGTTATCGAATTCGATTCGCGGTCGGGTCCGGTTCTCGTGTTGGCCTGCTCGGACGGTGCCGGCAGTGCGTCACATTCCCACGAAGGCTCTCAGCTAGTCTGCGACACACTGGTCGAGATCGTTGAGCAAGAATGGAATATCAACAGCGAAATTGATCGAGTACGAATCGTCGAATGGCTCGTTCGGCTTCGCGAGAGGATCGAGCACCGTGCGTTGCAGCTTGAAGTCCCAACTCGCCAGCTTGCCTCGACGGTGTTGCTGGCAATCATCACTCCAACAGCAAGTAGTTTCGCGCAAATTGGCGACGGTGCGATCGCGTTGTGCGTCAACGGAATTTACGGTCCCGTCTTTTGGCCGCAGTCCGGCGAGTACGCAAGTACGACCAACTTCTTGACGCAGAACGATTTCGACGCCGTGCTGGAATTTCACCGTCACGTCGGCCGAATTGACGAGGTCGCCGTTTTTACCGACGGGCTAGAACGGCTGATTCTGCGGTTCGCCGAAACAACCGTGCATGCTCCGTTTCTTGAGCCGCTCATGGCAATACTTCGTCAAGCGACTTCGTCGGAAACGTACATCGAGCCGTTGCGTCAATTTCTCGGCTCCGCCGAGATTAACGAACGCACCAACGACGACAAGACGCTGATTTTGGCAACCCGCATGCAATTGCCGAAGAACCCATGAGGCCTCTTTTCGACCATCTTGGCCGTGCAGTCAGCCTGGGCCGCGAGATCGGCCGGGGCGGGGAAGGAGTTGTCTACGAGGTCCGCGGCAATGAGAACCTTGTCGCCAAATTGTATCTCAAGTCGGTCGAACCGGAAAAGTGCGCTAAGCTTGCATCCATGCTCCGGCTTAGCTCGCCCGAGTTAGCCAAGTTCGCGGCTTGGCCCCTAGCAACGTTGCATCATCAGCCGGGACATTCGCTCTGTGGTTTGGTGATGCCGCGGATTGGTGACGGAAAAGAGATTCACCAACTCTACAGCCCTGGCGATCGCCGTACGAAATTTCCGCAAGCGGATTGGCGATTTCTCGTTCGCACGGCCCAGAACTGTGCAACGGCGTTTGCAATTCTGCACGACAAGGGAATTGTCGTCGGAGACGTCAATCAAGGAAATGTGTTTGTCACGAGTCAGGCGATTGCCAAGTTAATCGATTGCGATTCGTTTCAGGTTTCGGACAACGGCAAGTCGTACCGCTGTCTCGTGGGCGTACCTCACTTTACGCCCCCCGAACTGCAAAAGGCGCGGTTCGATCAGGTGCTGCGGACGCCGGACCATGATTCATTTGGGCTCGGGGTGCTGATTTTTCATCTGCTGTTCATGGGTCGCCATCCGTTTGTTGGCTATCAAGGTGACGGAGAGATGCCCTTGGAACGCGCCATTTCCGAGCATCGCTTCGCCTATGGTTGCAATGGGCACGCGATGCGAATGATGCCACCCCCGCACTCGCTAACACTGGCGGAAGTTTCGCCGGATTTGGCTACGCTGTTCGAGCGCTGCTTTTCAACGATTTCGAGCCGGCAAGCTGGCCGTCCAACTGCGGCTGAGTGGCGACAGTCGCTTGCCTCGCTTGAACAGCAATTGCGGAAGTGTGAAGACGATCCCGGTCACTATTATTACGGTCATCTCCGTGCCTGTCCGTGGTGCAAAATCGCTGGAAACGGTGGGCCGTCGTTCTTTATTTCCGTTTCGTTCCATGTGATCGAACGCGATCTGGCTCGGGTTGACATCAACGTGCTCTGGTCCGAAATCAAAGCGATTCCCTCGCCCCAGAGCGTGACCATACAGCCCGTCGCCCGCGTGGCGGCGAGTGCGATCCGTCCGATGCGGATTCCTTCGGATATCGACAATCAACGAACCGTTCGATGGCTTGTAGCTTCGATTGTCGGTCTTGCGACCGTCTTGCTCATTGTCGGGCTGGCGGTTTCCGAATTGCTTCTGGCAGCCTTACCGCTTCTAACTGTCTTCATCCCGTGGTGGGGAGTTCTGGAAATCAATTCACCGGTCCGAAGGGAGAGGCGCGCCCGCAAGAAGCGAGTACATCGCCTGAGACGAAACTTTGAACGGGTCCGGGATTCAATGAGTACTGGAACGAATAATTTCGAGCAGCACTTCGTCGAAAAGCGGCTTTGTCTGATGGGATTCAAGGAAGCATATGAACAAGCACAACTTCAACGGGATCGCTCGCTACAGCAACTTCAACAAACGGTGCGAGAGTCACAACTAGAGCAGTTTCTGAGTCAATTCCTTTTGTCCAACGCTGACATCCCGGGCATTGGCGCAGGCCGGATTGTCGCGCTGGAATCCTACGGTATTCAAACCGCCGGTGACATAAGCTACGACGCGGTATTTCAAGTTCCGGGATTCGGAGATGCGCTGACCGCCAGAGTCGTCGCTTGGCGAGCTTCACTTCAGTCGCAGTTCCGGTTTGATCCATCGCGGGGTGTTCCCGTTGCGAGTGTCCAAGCCGTTGAAATGAAATGTTTTCAGACACGGACACATTGCGTGCGACTTCTGCAAAACGGCGCAAAAGAACTCATGGCGATCAGCGCGACTGCTCGAAATGAACTCGAGCGTCACGACAGGGAATTGGCGGGCTTCGAATCTGAATTGGCTCAGGCAAAAGCTGACTTAGCCGTTTAGCTTACGTTTCGAGTTTGAAATCACGCCAGCGGTTCGAGTAGATTTAGGGAGCGGCAATCCGCGCGGCAGGACCGCGAAGAGTTATGGTAGAACGGAATTCATTCCGTTTTGTCAGATCAGAGGCAACGGCCCATTTGATACTTGCCCAGGCGTAACACCTCTCTGGATTATTGTGTCCGCCGCAATGCGGTGCCCAAATCGGCGGCTAAATTGCACCTGGGCGCTGGGGAAGTTTTCCTCAAACCTGACGTGCAATTCTCGCGTGCGCTCGCTGTTCTCCAAAATAACGCGATCATTCCAATCGCGTTAAAATTGACGCGATCGGTAAAATTCTCCTGCGTCCCTGGTAAATTATTCGTCGAGCAAACACGAACTCATCGGCATCACATTCCCTCAAACGAAGGACGCACTTCCATGTCAGCGGATCTTACCTTGCAGTCGGTCGCAGGCGCGCAGAAACTTGCCGGAAAAGTTGCGTTGGTCACGGGCGGTTCCAAGGGGATCGGCGCTTCGATCGCCCTGCACTTGGCTCAAGCGGGCGCAGCGGTGGTCGTCAACTATTCTGCCGGCAAAGATGGAGCAGACCGAGTCGTTGCCGAGATTCATAAACAGGGTGGAAAAGCGTTGGCCGTTCAAGCAAACGTCACCAACCACGCGGATGTGCTGCGACTGTTCGCCGAGACGAAAACAGCTTTCGGCCGGCTGGACGTGCTGATCAACAATGCCGGAATCTATGAATTCTCGCCGTTGGAGAACGTGACGGCCGAACACTTCCACAAGCAATTCGACCTCAATGTGCTGGCCCTTCTCTTGGCATCGCAAGCCGCGGTCAAACTTTTCGGAGACGAAGGGGGCAGTATCATCAACATCAGTTCCGTGGTCGCAACTTTGGCTCCGCCGAACGCCTCGGTCTATAGTGCCACTAAAGCCGCAGTCAACGCCATCACCCGCTCGCTGGCGCAAGAGTTGGGGTCGCGTAAAATTCGTGTCAACGCGATCAATCCCGGCATGATCGAAACCGAAGGAACGCACAGCGCGGGAATTACCGAGAGCGAAATGCGCAAACAGGTCGAAGGGCAAACACCGCTGGGCCGCATCGGCCAGCCGCAAGACATTGCGCCTGCCGCCGTGTTCTTGGCCTCGTCCGACGCCGCTTGGATCACCGGCGAGACGCTCTACATCTCTGGAGGCATGCGTTGATTGACATGGTTGTTAATTGAGATTCCGATGTCGAAGGGTACTCGATCCCTCGAAATCAGGCCAGCAGTCGTGGTAAACTATGGGGTAGCGTTTCGGTCTGATTTCGCCATCCGATGCAAAGTTCATGCTCGTGCATTGCAAAGTTCATGCTCGCGCAATTTATTCGCAACAATGCACTTCATATGCGGAATAACTCGCTCGCAAATTGGGGATGGCACTCGACAGAAGTTGTTGTAAATAAAGCAATAACAACAAAATCGAGCGGTGGCGAGTGACCGAATTATTCCGCATTATCCGGAATTTTGCACACATGCGCGGAATAATGCCACGGCGCGTGTTTGAAAACGGCGCACCGCGTGGTTACAGTGAGCGGCAGTCAGCCCAACAATCGACAACCGACCGAGGACTCGAAGATGAAGACAACTAACTCCTGTCCTAACCCGAAGCGTCAGCGAGGAAGACCTGCCATCTGCGATCGTGCCTCGCTGACGCGTCGGGTTGGGATTGAAAATGGTCGAGCGATTCAATGGCAACGGTGCGTGCTGACGATCGCAATGACAATGCTGGGATCAAACGTCATGGTTCAGAATGTGTCGGCAGCGGAGCCGGAAAAGCCCCGATCGGCGTCGGCGACGCCTCCTACAAACAACCCATCTCGATCGGCGTCGGCGACGCCTCCTACAAACAACCCGTCTCAATCGGCGTCAGCGACGCCTCCTACAAAAATTGCGACAACTTACGCGACCTTCGGCACGATCGAGCGCAAGGATCCGGCATTCGATAAACTGATTCCCAAAGATGCCAAACTGGAGAAACTGGCCGATGGATTCGATTGGTCCGAGGGGCCGGTTTGGATCAAGGGGAAGCTGCCCGGCGCCGAAGTCGTCGATAAACATCCGCACAAAACAGAGGGCGGCTACCTGCTGTTTAGCGATATTCCGCCGAACCGGATCATGAAATGGATGCCCGGCCAAACCAAGGCCAGTGTGTTCATGCATCCAGCCGGTTACTCGGGCAAAGCTCCTCGCGGCGGCGAGCCGGGCACGAATGGTCTGGTGCTCGATAGCGAAGGCAGGCTGGTAATGTGTGACCACGGAGATCGACAAATCGCGAGGCTGGGCAAGGATGGCAAGAAAGAAACGCTGGTCGACAAGTTCGAAGGCAAGCGGCTGAATAGCCCCAATGATTGCTGCTACAAGTCGAACGGCGACTTGTACTTTACCGACCCGCCCTACGGAATGGAAAAACGCTGGGACGACCCGGCCCGCGAGCTGGATCATTGCGGAGTTTATCGCTTCTCGAAAGATGGTAAGTTGACGCTGTTGACCAAAGCGATGACGCGACCGAACGGAATCGTATTTTCACCCGACGAGAAGCAACTGTACGTGGCCAACAGCGATCCGGAGAAAGCGGTCTGGATGGTGTTCGACGTGAAGGAGGACGGCGGCATCGTCGACAACGGCCGTCTGTTTTTCGATGCAACGCCTTGGGTAAAAGCAAAAAAGAAGGGCCTGCCCGACGGCTTGAAGATCGACAAGGACGGCAACATGTTCGCCACGGGTCCCGGCGGCGTGCATGTGTTCGACAAGACGGGCAAACTGCTGGGCAGCATCGACACCGGCGAGGCGACCGCCAACGTCGGCTGGGGAGACGACGGCTCCATGCTGTATGTTACGGCCGATATGTACTTGGCACGCATCAAGACGACCACCAAAGGCGCAGGCTGGTAGCCAGTCTCTGGGTCGTCACGCTATTGATCGGTCGAACAGGATACCGTGAGTAACTAACCTCGTCAGAGTTTGGGAGCGGCTATCGTGATCGATAGACACTGCAAACGCGCTCAAGATTCCGGCGACCTTGGCTAAAACGGATCAAGCGCCGCGGAATTCCACAAAGGGCGTTCGTTGATCAACAAATCCAAAGTTTTTATAAACCGCAATAGCCGCCTATATCACTGCATGTTGTAGACTATCCTCGCTTTACCACCGGCATAATCCTTACTCTGGGCACACTGACGACGCGGATTGGAGCGTCAAACGGCAAACGGGGTCACGCAACTCTACCGACTGGCATAAACGTCAGTATCTAACTCGCTTAGTCGAGGGGAATTCGACCGGCAACCTCTGGCGCCCCAATGGATTGCGCAAATGCGCATCGCGCGCTCACAATTTCCTGAGCTACGATTCCTGTGGCAAGGCAAAAACTCGAAGAATGGTCGGCCTTTCCGAAATATCAACGTGATGAACAACTCCGGGCCAGGCGACCCGAGGCATCGCGTTCAGGCAAACCGGAATCCCCAACGATTCGCTATGCTGCGCGTACCCATCCAAAACCTTCGGCCAGGCATGATTCTCGCCCGTCCGATTCCGCTTCCTCAGGATCCGCGACGGTTCCTGGTGCAGCGCGATCGCGAAGTGCCGCCAGATGCCATTCCTAAGCTCAAAGAGCTGGGCATCTACGAGGTTTGGATCCGCTATCGCGACTTGGAATTTCTTGAAGACCTGTTCGATGAAGGGCTGGGCGATCGCCAACGCGAAGTTTACGGGCATGTGCGGCGGAATTTCGAATCGGTGATGCGCGGGGCGGCGATCGAAATGGACATCGGCCGCTTTCAAACGTCGATCGGCGACTTGTTCGGCTTTCTCAAACAAAGTTCGTGCGGCAATGTGTTGCTGCAAAAGCTCGACGCGTTCGACAATTACTTGATGTCGCATTCGACCAACGTCTGTTATATGGCGTTGTTGTTGGGTTTGAAGCTCGAGCGGTATCTCATCGAAGAGCGATCGTTCAAGAGACCGCGCGAGGCCAAAGACCTGCAATTATTGGGACTCGGCTGCTTGCTGCACGATTGCGGCAAAATGAAAATCCCATCGCATGTATTGAACAAACCGACACGTCTATCGAAAGATGAGATGGCCGTCATGGAGTTGCACACCGTCTATGGCCACGAAATGGTCAAAGGTCAAACTCCGGCATCCGCCGCGCAGATCGTGCTGAACCATCATCAGCGGTACGACGGCTCGGGCTACCCTGCGCGAGTCGACGCGGCTTCGGGCGATGAACTACCCGCGCTGTCGGGCAAATTGATTCCGATCTTCAGTCGCATCGCCACGGTGATCGACGTCTACGACGCGGCGACATCGCAACGCTGTTACTCGGCGGCTAAGCTCCCGGTGCAAGTGCTCCACGAAATGCGGACCTGGTGTAAAGGATTTTTCGATCCGGTTGTCGAGCAAGCGTTTTACGAAATCATTCCGCCGTTTCCGATCGGTCAGATCGTGAAGCTCAACAACGGCATCGAGGCGGTTGTCGTCGACTTCAATCCGCGTCATCCGGTGCGACCCAAAGTCCAAGGCATTCGCTCGCCGAGCGGTGAACGATTTGCCGACCCGGCGCTCGAAGAAATCGACTTAGCGGCAAACCCCGAGATAAGTATCGATTGGGTGAACGGCGTCGACGTTCGACCGTTTCAAGTCTCGCAGCAAACTCCTGCCAATGCTCGAACGATGTCGCTGGTTTGATGGTGCGATTCGTGATGTTTAGATTGAATTTTCCGCGTACGCTACGCGGATTTTTAGTTGGCAGGC
>JAYTAU010000274.1:0-10775 GCA_043737375.1 Planctomycetia bacterium | reverse complement strand
ATCAGTTGAGCCGATCGACATACGTAACGGAAAAATAACGAAAACAATATGGCGACCTTTACCGAAGACGACGCCCGCATCATCGAGTTCGATGTTCGCACCGACGAGATGTTGGTCAACATGGGTCCGCAGCACCCTAGCACGCACGGTGTGTTGCGATTGGTCCTGCGCACCGACGGCGAGATTGTGTCGGAAGTCACGCCGCACATCGGCTACTTGCATCGCTGTGCCGAAAAAATCGGCGAAAATCTGACGCCCCGTCAGTGGATTCCCTACACCGACCGGATGGATTATCTGGCCGCCATGAACATGAATCTCGGCTGGGCGCTGACGGTCGAGAAACTGATGAAGTTGCAGTTGCCCGAAAAAGCCCGGCATTTACGCGTGATCATCGCCGAGTTGAACCGCATCGCCAGTCACTTGGTGGGCATGGGGGCATATGGGCTGGACCTAGGGACTTTTAGCCCATTTTTGTATGCCTTTCGCGAGCGCGAGCGCATTCTTGATCTTTTCGAAGAAGTCTGCGGCGCGCGGCTGACTTACAGCTATCTCACAGTCGGCGGCGCGACGGCCGACTTGCCCAAAGGTTGGCTGCAAAAGTGCGAAGCGTTTCTCGATCAGTTCATGCCGAACATCGACGAATACCATGCCCTATTGACAACCAACGCGATCTTCGTACGCCGCACCGCAGACATCGGCACCATGAGCGCCGAATTGGCCATCGACTACGGTTGCACGGGACCTGTGCTGCGCGGCTCCGGCGTCGATCAGGATCTGCGTCGTGACGGCGAAGAAATTTACACGGAAATGTATAACGGCTACGCGTTCGAAGTCATTGTTCAGAAGGATGGGAAGTATCCGATCGATCACAAGTATCCGGACGTGCCTGCCGCGGCGGTGCTAGGCGATTGTTGGCACCGATTCTATGTGCGCATGCTTGAGGTCATGCAGTCGATTGATCTGGTGCGACAAGCGATCGACCGCTATAGCACGGCCGCCGGCTCTTGGGGTGAGCCGGTCAAGCTGAACGAAAAACTGCCCAAGGGCGAAGCATATCTCGAGACCGAATGCCCGCGCGGGCAAATGGGCTTTTACATCGTCAGCGACGGCACTTCGATCCCTTGGCGCGCCCGCGCTCGCAGCAGTTCATTTTGCAATCTTTCGGTGGCGCACGAACTCTGCCGCGGCTGTTTGATTGCCGACGTGCCGGCTGTCGTCGGCTCGTTGGACATTGTAATGGGCGAGATCGATCGCTGAGCTACTGATCCGTCACGACGATACACAGCCGCTAGGTATCGCAAATTCGTACAATCTTGTTAAGGATGCCGAAGTTGTTACTCACCCCGCGCCCGAGGCAGCACTCTTTTTTCGCTTGCAGCTTTCGTTGATCTGTTTTACGAACGATCAGCACCAAATCGTACCAAGCCGCCTCAGCCCCGACAATTTCGGCCGCTTGCCGATTGAAACAAGATTGAAGCTGCGCGACGCGATGCACGGTGACAACACCCTCATCGACTCGTACATCGCGGCCAATCCTGCAAAGCTTGCTCGCAATGAGCTTGACATCGTCGCATCGTGGCGGCAACGCATTCGAGCAAAGTTTTTCATCATCAAATACTTAAATGAATACGCGGTTTTCCTCACCGGCGACGATCCGCCCGTGGCTTATGGGGTCGTTTCGCTCACCGATCGACTCGACGAGATGCTGAATTCCAAACTACCGATATGGGTCGAAGCAATTCTATTGCCGTTCAATGACAAAATTGTCCATGACGGTTTGATATCCGGCCATCGCATCTCGTTTGGCGCCGGAATGCGTCGCGGATTGGATGAGAGCTTTCGAGCGGCTAAAAGCCGCTTGGGGATCGTCACCAGCTTGCCCATCGGCAAACAAGCTGCCGTTGCCGGCGAGCAAACACGAAAGGTTCCAAAGTCGAAGCAACCTGCGAAATCGAAACCAGTCAAGCTCAACACCGCGACGCGATCGTCCGACGATGGTTGCGAAATCACCGATGTGATCACCGGCTTGACTCAGCGCTTTTGCCTCGATCATCTCAACCAAGATTACGCGAATTTGTGTTTGGAATTAACGATCGAGCTTGCCCGCAAGCAGCCTTCGCCGTTGCTCAAAGGAAATGCGAATGCCTGGGCCAGCGGCATCGTTCGAACCATCGGCTGGTTCAATTTTTTGCAAGATCCCAGTCAAACACCGCACATGAAGCCGCAATTTATCGATCAAGCGTTTGGCGTCAGCGAAAGCACAGGCCAAGCCAAGTCGCGAGTTATTCGCAAGCTGTTCGACATCATTCAACTCGACCCGGCCTGGACGTTGCCAAGCCGCATAGGCGACAACCCGTTGATTTGGATGATCGAAGTCGACGGCTTGCTGGTCGACATTCGCCACGCGCCTCGAGAAATCCAAGAGGTTGCATTGGAGCAGGGAATCATTCCGTACATTCCGGGTGACCGAACCACCGACAAACATGCTGATACAAAGCTACGGCCGGAGTTTCACTCATCCGTGGATAAATCTTCGCAACCGAGTAAAACCGCAGCCCTTAAGATACACAGCGGCGCTGCTCGCGATGGCGAATCGCAACTCTACAAGTTAGAGGTACTACTTATCCAAGGGATGGTCGACGCACAATTTGCCAAAAAAAATCCCGTGGTCATGCGCGCGATTCAAATTCGCGGCGATCAAACGCTCGAAGATCTGCATTTTTCGCTCTTCCAAGCTTTCGATCGTTTTGACGACCATCTGTATGAGTTTCAATTTGGCAAACAGCCCATGGCTCCGAATGCTCCGCGGTACGGACTGGATATGCCCGATTTCGGCTTCGGCGACGATAAACCTACCGGTTATGTGGACCGGACCACGCTGGATTCGTTGCAATTGAAGGTCGGAAACACCTTTTTCTATTGGTTTGATTTTGGCGACGATTGGTGGCATCGAATCGAAGTAGCAGCCATCGAGGATAAAGTTCCGAGCGGCAAATTTCCCAAGGTCACCCAGCGAATCGGGAAAAGTCCGCCGCAATATTTAGATGACGATGAAAACGAGTGAATAATGTTTCTCGAATCCCTTCGTCTCAATCCACCTTGAGACTGACTTCGGAAGCAGTACTTCTCGTTTTAAAGACACAAGTCGTAGAAGAGAGTGAACGAGAGCTAAGGGGCGAACTTCAGCTTGCGAATCTCGTGCAATGGCATCAGTAAATGACGAGGATCGTCCAGCAACGGTCGAAACCCGAACTTCAGATAGAATTTTTTAGCCCCTTCATCAATTGCATCGACCTCCACGGCTCGAATACCGACCTGCTCGGAAATTTGAACTGCCCGGCGAAGTGCGTCCACCAGAAGCAGCGAACCAAGCCCCTGCCCCTGAACGCTTCGATCTACGGCGAGCTGCCCGAGCAAGACCACCGGAACATCGAGTCGAGGCAGACCCTTGTGTTCGTCGAGCGGAAGATTCTCGAACAGAACTCGATGTGTCGAGATCGCATAGTATCCGCACACCAGCGAATCGGCAGGCTGCGTGGCGACGAATGTGCGAGACAAATCCCTGCGTTCGAATTGGCTTGCTCGCTCTCTCAGCCAGTCGTTGAGTGCTTGCTGTCCGCAGTCGAAATTCAAACGATTATGTGTTCGGTCGAGCGGGCGGAATGTCCACATTACCATTAGCCCGCCTGCTTCTTGTAACGCTTGGCGGCTTTGACCAAGGCTATATTCGGCCCAGCGGACTGATTATCCAATAACTCCACAAACAGTTGCCGGTCGCGCGCGCTCAATCGGGTAACTTGCTGCTCGTGGAGAATTTTCCGTGCGGATTGCACTAAAGTACTAACGGCGAAATCGCTGACCGTCTGTCCCATCTCGGCCGCTGCATCTTCGATCGCTTTTTTTAGCTCGCTTTTCAAGCGAAAATTCAGGCGAGCATCGTTCTTGGTGTTAGGCATGACCGCATTCTCCGATAAACGAATTGTACGTCAATCTGACACTAAATTGTACGTCAATTTGCCACATACTTCAAGTCTTACGTCCACCCCCGAATTGCAGTCGAAAGCCATCAAAGCTCTGGGTGACGCTGCTAGTCGGATTCCGGATTGACCATCGCATCCCCTCCCAGCAGGCCCCGATCCGCGTCCCTTTTTTCTGCCGGCAGGAAAAACTGTACAACTCGTCCAAAGACCACTATACTGTTTCCCGTGTAGGCTGAGACTGGTGAGCGAACTCGATCCTTGGTCGCGACGCCCGTTCAAGTCCGCTGTTACGGATGCCTTGTTGCTGGTGACAAGACCCGTCGAAATTGTTTGTGTAAGCGCATTCACGCGAATGAGAGGAGACTTACGGTGGCCAAGCGGTTGTATGTCGGCAATTTGAGTTACAATATGACAAGCGATCAGCTCCAGGATCTGTTCGCACAGTACGGTGCTGTGACCTTCTCGCAGGTCGTCCAAGACCGCGACACCGGTCGCAGCAAAGGCTTCGGATTCATTGAAATGAGTACCGATTCCGAAGCCCAAGCGGCCATCGACGGATTGCACGGACAAAGCCAAGACGGGCGTCCGCTCACCGTCAACGAAGCCCGGCCGAAAGAACCTCGCTCAGGTGGCGGTGGCGGAGGTGGTGGTGGATACGGTCGTGGGGGCGGAGGTGGTGGTTATGGCGGCGGCGGCGGAGGAGGATACGGTGGTGGTGGTGGCGGCGGACGTCGCCGCGACTAACTCGATTTGCTTTCTGCGATTCGCCTAAAGTCTTATTTTTGCTACGCATCGAATCCACGGTGCGCTGGCGCTGCACGACTGTCGAACAGGCGTACGCGCCGGCGCACCGATTATCTGTACATTCGCATTGCCGACATTTGACAGCCACGAATCCTTCCGCGTTGCTCGTCAAAATTGCCTAATTCCAAAAACAACCCGCCAACGACGCTCGAATGTTCGATTGATCTTCGCAAGGTGGGCGTGCTGCGCGACGGTCGCTGGATCCTCAGCGACGTTGACTGGTCGATCCCTGCCGGTGCTTGCGCAGCTATTCTTGGTCCCAACGGCAGCGGCAAAAGCACGCTCACTCGCATTTTAGCGGGTCATCTTTGGCCAAGCGTCGGCAATGTCTCCGTACTCGGCGAGACTAACTTGCCCGAGCTGCGCAGGTCGATTCGGCTCGTTCAACCGGCAGGGCCCTACGATGTTGACCCCAGTCTTTCGACTCGAGAAGTCGTGCTGACGGGCTACTTCGGCACGATTAGCTTGTTCGACCCGACCACGAAAGCGATGGAGGCCGACGCCGATCGATTGCTCAACCAAGTCGGACTGTCGGTCGTCGCCAATCATTCCTATTCGACGCTGAGTAGCGGCGAGCGTGTGCGCAGCCTGATCGCGCGGGCGCTGGTGGTGCGTCCCAAATTGCTGCTGCTGGACGAACCAACCGCGGGCTTGGATTTATTGGCACGCGAACAGGTGCTAGCGACCGTGCAGCGAATGTTCGAACCCAACGCCGACATTCTGCCGCCCACGGTAGTGTTCATCACGCACCATATCGAAGAACTTCCGACTGCCACGTCGCATGTGTTGCTGCTCTCGAATGGCAAACCGACCGCACGCGGAACGCCTGACGAGGTTTTGAGACCCGAAATATTGTCGCCCGTGTATGGCTGTCCGGTAATGGTTCGCAAAAGTCACGGCCGGCACTATGTCGAAGTTCATCCAATCGCATGGGAGGCGCTACTGCGAGGGCAGAATCGGAAATCGGAATCCACGGCGCGCGGTTAACGCCAGGACTCAAGCATCGCTTAAATCATCTAAATCGTCTAATCATCGCCAGGCCTACGAAGTTCCATTTCCGATTACTCATTCCATTTTTGCCTAACTGGATTTATCCAGCGACAAAATTGAGTTTAGCTCAACGAATTTCCTCATAGGGCTTGTACGACGACCCTAGTTTGTGCCATATTTCACAAACAATTCTCGACAGCTTGGCAGCGTTTGGCTTGAACGCCGTTCGTTTCCAGATCGACTTCGGCTGATCGCGTTTGTATCGCGCTGTTCGAAGCGGAGTTAGTCGGCTCTGACCGGCTGATTCAGGCTGATGGACTATAGCTATTTATTCCAGGGCTGGGGACGCCTCTCGTTAAAGAATGTTTGTTCGCAGTGGCCGACTTTCTCATCAATTCGATCGGACTTTGGCCCTGGCTGGCTTATACGCTGGCCGGGCTGGTTCACGCTGGATTGATCTTGAACCTAGTCGCAGTCGGGGCGCTATTCTTTATCTGGCTCGAACGTAAAGTCGCCGGCCGTATTCAAGATCGCTTGGGCCCCACCCGCGTCGGCGGTAAATTCGGCTGGTTGCAAACACTGGCCGATGGTGTGAAGCTGATCGCGAAAGAAGATCTGACTCCCGGCGGCGCGGATCGAATGTTGTTCAAGGTCGCGCCCTACGTCAGTTTTTGTGCGTCGTTCACCGCACTATTTTCGTTGCCATTCGCGTTTGGTTGGATTGGTCAATCGATGAACGTCGGCGTGTTTTTCATCCTCGCCGTGCTGGGGCTAGAGGTCTTTGGAGTGATTCTGGCCGGCTACGCATCCGCGTCCAAGTGGTCGTTGTTCGGGGCCATGCGCGAAGCGGCCCAAGTGGTTAGCTATGAAGTGCCGCTGGGCATGTGCGTGGTGGTGCCCGTATTGATTTGCGGCACCATGGACCTTACGACCATCGGCGAGATGCAGCGCGGCTGGTTCACGAACTGGTTGATTTTTCACGACCCGTTTACGTTCATCACGTTTTGGGTTTACTTCACCTGTGCCACGGCCAGCGTCAATCGCGCGCCGTTCGATCTGGCCGAAGCCGAAAGCGAACTGGTCGCCGGGTTTCACACCGAGTACTCGGGCCTGCGCTGGAGCTTTTTCTTCATGGCCGAGTACGGGTCGATGATGCTGGTCAGTATGCTGGCGGCGATCCTATTTTTTGGCGGCTGGAACGGCCCGATCCCGGTCACCGATTTTCTGGGTTGGGGATACACCTCGGGCAGTGATGCTGCGACATTTACCGGATACCTGTCAAACCTGGCCGGTATGATCAATCTACTTCTCAAAGGTGTGTTTGGTGTGACGGTCATGGTCTGGGTCCGTTGGACGTTGCCTCGCCTGCGCATCGACCAGGTGATGAAGACCTGCTTGAAGTACTGCACGCCGATCGCGGCTGCGATGTTTCTAGGCGCGGTGATATGGAAATACAACTTCCCAGGCGGCCTACTTTTCCGGTCGGGTCCGGCGTTGGCGACAGTCCAAGAGACTTGGCAAAACGGCGGCGGCTTCGTTGGCGCTGATTCCGCGACGGCGAACGCCGCGGATACGACGCCACTCACGAAATCAACGGTCAGTTCGTCGACCACGGCTAGTCCGATTGCCTCAGCGGAGCGAACTACCCAATGATCAATTGGCATTCGTTCTTTTTTTTGCTATTTGCACTCATCACGTGCGCCTTCTCGCTGGCGGTCGTGTTTACCGGCAGCATCGTGCGAATGGCGTTCTACTTGATTTTGTGTCTGGGGGGCACGGCCGGGCTGTTCTTTCTGGCCGGTGCCGATTTCGTAGGCGCAATGCAACTGATGATCTATGTCGGCGGCACCTTGGTGCTGCTGGTATTCGGCGTCATGTTGACCTCGCAGGGACCGTTTATCCGCATGAAGACCGACAGCGGGCAATGGGTGATCGCCTCGATCGTCGGCGGCTCGTTGCTGGTTGTGCTATTGGCGGCAGCGTTCAAAGTCGAAGACTGGCGCAGGCCGCCGCTCGAAGCAGCTTCGGCCGCATCGGCCGGCGAGCCGACCGCGACCGCTTTAGGTATGGCGATGTTGGGCACGCGCGTCGACGCGATCGATGAGCCTGACCCCGTAAAGCGTGCGGGATTGGCTGGTTACTTGCTACCGTTCGAAATTGTCTCCGTGCATTTATTGGTGGTGTTGATTGGTGCGGCGTATTTAGCGCGGACAAAGAAGCGCGCCAGAGAACGCGGCTAAGGGGCGAACGAAAAATAACTTCCCGATATTTCCGACCCTCACCCCACCCTCTCCCAGAGGGAGAGGAATTTGTGAGAAAGTTATTTTTCGGTCGCCCCTAAATCAAAAAACTGGTTGAACAGGAGGGAACAGAGGAAACAGAGAAGATAATGTGTCAATTATCTCTGACACAAGCGAGCGACCGGCCGAAACGCCTCTCCCTTTGGAAGAGGCAGCGAGTACACGCGTCGGTGAGGGTTGCATGAAGCGCGGGTAGTGTTAGGGCTCTATAGATATCGCTTTGGTCTGCCTGTCTCTGTTACCTCCTGTTCATTGTTTTTTTGTCGAAGCAAGTTGATTATGAACCTACTCACCGATCCAGTCGGAATTTCGCATTACCTGGTCGTCGGCGCCGTGATGTTCGTCTCGGGCGTGGTCTGTATGGCGACCAAGCGAAACGCCTTGGGCGTGTTGATGGGCATTGAACTCGTTTTGAACGGCGCAAATATCAACTTCATCGCTTTTGGCAGCCGATTTTTGCGGGCCGACGCCGAGACTTCGATCGGACTCGATGGGCAATTGATCGCACTGTTCGTGATTGTGCTGGCCGCGGCCGAAGCCGCCGTGGCATTGGCGATCACGTTGAATTTTTATAACAATCACGCCACGGTCGACGTCGATCAGGCGGATGAGTTGAAAGGATAGCGTTGTGCAAGCGAGCGGCCAGGTTTATCCCGGCTGTGGATGTCAGCGATAAGTGTTCAGTTTTCAGTTGTCGGATCCTCACCGCTCGTTCCTCGCCGCCTCTCCCAGGGGGAGAGGGGTTAATTGGTTCCGCATTCGTAATTCGTCCTTCGTAATTTGCCTGCATGGATTTGGCTCAATCATTACCGCTGTTGCTCGGAGCAGCCTGCTTGCTGCCGCTGATTAGCTTTGTGCTGATCGTGTTCTTCGGCGCGCGGATGGGCCAACACGGTGAAAAAGCGGCGCACGTTGCCACCGGGGCCATCTTGGGGTCGTTTGTACTCTCGGCGATCGCTCTATGCGGCTGGATCTCGCAACATCCGGTCGTCACTTCGCATCACGAAGATGCGCATGCAATCGTCACCGATCACAGTCACGAAAAGTCGGGGCAAACCAAATCCGTTCACGCCGAGACGGCTAACCCTGACACGACCCACGCGGCAATAACGCACGCCGCTGCACATCACCCCGAAAAACCCGCCTACAGTAAACCCGCCTACACCGGCGAAATCTATTCACTGGCAGAAATCGGCGATCGTCTGAAAATCTCGGTCAGCTACTACATCGACACGCTGACCGTCGTCATGTTTACCATGGTCACGCTCATCGCCTCGTGCATTCATTTTTATGCCGCGGGCTACATGCACGACGAACTGCACGACATCGTCGATCACGAAGTCACGCTGTCCGACGGGCATCATCTGCATCGGCCGGGTCGGTTCCATCGTTTCTTTCAATATCTGTCGCTGTTTTGCTTTAGCATGTTGGGGCTGGTCTATGCCGGCAACATTGCGATGGTGTTTGTGTTTTGGGAGTTGGTCGGTATCTGCTCGTACTTCTTGATCGGCTTTTATTACGAGCGCAAGAGCGCTTCGACCGCCGCCAACAAAGCGTTTATCGTCAATCGCGTCGGCGACTTCGGCATGTTGATCGGGCTGATGGCGCTATGGGGTAGCCTGGGCACGTTTGCCTTCGGCGATGCAAAAGACGCTCACGGCCACGTGACTGAGCCTGGCATCTTCAGCCAAGTGCGGAAGCCGGAGAACAATCATCGGCTTGTCGTTCCCGACGGGATGGTGAAGGCCGCCGCTGCCGATGAGGTGGCCCACATCGTGCGCGATCATGCGGGCGACCCGGCGGCTGCCGCATCGCAAATCGAAAGTCAAATTCCGGCGTGGCGCAACGGCGAAGTGTTCGCGGTGGAAGCAGACGGCTCGATTGACGATGACGGCCCGACGCATTACGGCTATTGGCTATTGTGCATCGCCGGTCTTGGTATTTTCTGCGGCTGCGTGGGTAAGAGCGCGCAGTTTCCGCTGCATGTTTGGCTACCCGATGCCATGGAAGGCCCCACGCCCGTCTCGGCACTGGTGCATTCGGCGACGATGGTCGCGGCCGGCGTGTACTTGGTCGGGCGGTTCTATCCGGTCTTCACGCCCGAGGCGCTTTTGGTGATCGCCTATATCGGCGGCATCACGTTGTTCATTGCTGCGACGATTGCCATTACTGCCGTCGATATCAAGCGCGTGCTGGCGTATTCGACCGTCAGTCAGTTGGGCTACATGATGTTGGCGCTGGGCGTCGGCGGCTGGGTGGCCGGGCTGTTTCATCTCATTACGCACGCGTTTTTCAAGAGCTTGTTGTTCATGTGTTCGGGCAGTGTGATCCATGCGTGCCATACCAACGACATGACGCGGATGGGCGGATTGCGTCATAAGATGCCCTGGACCGCATACACGCTGTTGGTAGGCTGCTTGGCGATTATCGGCGCGGGCATTCCATTCGTAATCGGCTTTAGCGGCTTCTATTCGAAAGATGCGATCATTGCCCAGGCGCTGTCGTTCGGGACCGTGAATCCGGTGCATAATATTTTGTTTTTTGCGACGGCCGGCGGAGCGTCGATCACGGCCTTCTACATGTTCCGGCTCTGGTTCATGACGTTTGCCGGCGAGCCTCGCGATCATCACATTTATGACCACGCGCACGAGTCGCCGCGGATTATGTACTTGCCGCTAGTTGTGCTGTCGGTCTTCGCAGT
>JAYTAU010000273.1:0-4424 GCA_043737375.1 Planctomycetia bacterium | reverse complement strand
CGTCGGCATTGAGAATCAAAAACAACGGCAAGAACGAAGCCCGCGATCAGGTGATTGAAGACCTCGAAGCGGCCAGCCGTTCCGAAGACACCTCCGATTACGAGTTGCCACCGATCGACCTATTGTTGCCCAATGAAACGGTGTTTCAAGAGGAGCACGAGAAAGAGGTTCGCGAGAAAGCCAAAAAGCTCGAAAAAACGTTCGCCAGTTTTGGCTTCAAGGTCAAGGTGGTCGAAATCGAAACCGGACCGGTCATCGCACAATATGAAGTTGAGCTTGAAGCCGGCCTGCGGCTCTCGAAAATCACCAGTTTGGCCGACGACATCGCCATTGCGCTGCGCGTCCCTAGCGTGCGCATCGTCGCACCGATTCCGGGCAAAAACACCGTCGGTATCGAGGTGCCCAACGCCACGCGGCAACTGGTGCGATTGCGAGAGGTCATCGAAGAGACCAACGGCAAAGCCAAGAAGATGCGAATTCCGATCTACTTGGGCAAAGACGTTGCCGGCAACCCGATGGTGGTCGATTTGACCACGCTGCCGCACTTGCTAATCGCTGGTCGAACGGGCACGGGCAAGAGCGTTTGCTTGAACTCGATCATCGTCAGCATGTTGATGAGCCGTCGGCCCGACGAGGTGAAGATGCTGATGATCGACCCCAAGATGGTCGAGCTTAGCCCTTATAAGACATTGCCGCATCTGATGCACCCCGTCGTCACCGACATGCGCAAGGCCGAAGCGATTCTGGCCTGGGCGGTCGAAAAAATGGAAGAACGCTATGCGCTGCTAGCCAGTGCGGGCGTGCGACATATCAGCGTTTACAATCAGCTCGGCGAAGAAGAGCTGATGGATCGCCTGCAGCCCGAGACCGATGAACAGAAGAAACTGATTCCGCTCAACCTACCCTACATCGTGATCGTGGCCGACGAAATCGCCGACTTGATGATGACCTCGGGCAAAGAGGTCGAGCAGCATATTATTCGACTCGCACAAAAGAGCCGCGCAGTCGGTATTCACTTGATCCTGGCCACACAAAAACCGACCGTCGATGTCATTACGGGCTTAATTAAATCGAACCTACCGGCACGCATCGCGTTTCAAGTGGCCAGCCGAACCGACAGCCGCGTCGTGCTCGACGAAATGGGTGCAGACAAGCTGCTGGGCAATGGCGATATGTTATTCCTTTGGCCAGGCACCAGCACACTATTGCGAGGGCAAGGTACTTACTTGAGCGACGACGAAATCAATCGTGTCGTCGATTTTGTCGGTACCACCGAACCGCAGTTCGCTAAGGAACTGGTCACGCTCAAGCCCAAAGACGACGGCACCGGCAAGGGGCCGAGCGACTTGAAGAGCCGCGACGAGTTGTACGAATCGGCGATTGATATTGTGATTCGCGAAGGACGCGGCAGCGTGTCATTGTTGCAACGCGCGTTGGGCATCGGTTATGGGCGCGCGGCACGCTTGGTCGATTTCATGGCCGAGGACGGCATTGTGGGCGACTACAACGGATCGCAAGCGCGCGAAGTGTTGATTACGCTTGAGCAATGGGCCGAGATGAGCGGCGAACCGATCGAGTCGACTCCGGCACCCGCTGCTCCGAAGGCCAAAAAGAACCGCATTTTGCCTGACCCGGTTGAAGATGATTTGGAAGACGAGGTGACGGATGATGAAGCCGGTGAAGACGATGACGATACCGACCCGGACCCTGACCAACCAGACTCTGACGAGCGTGGCAAACGTGGCCCGGCCGTGGTGACTCCTTCGATGAAACGCGTTGGCGCGGCAGCGAGCAAGAGTACGAATCGAGCAAATGCATCGGCAGAGATTGACGATGAGGAGTTTGACGATGAACTTACAAACGATGAACTGACTGACGAAGACGATGAAGATACTTATGAAGTAGAAGATAGCGACGAAGGAGACGCGAACGATGAGGACAGCGCTGAAAAAGGCGACGGCGAGGAAAACGAAGCCAATGACGAGTTCGACGACGAATCCACCGACGATGGCGACGTAGTGAACGAAACCGAACATGCTTTGTCAAGCAATACGAAATCAGCCGTCAATCCGGCACTACTCGAGCGGCTCCGTCAAAAGCAACAGCGCGAACAGAGTGGCGAACTAAAACGCTCGGCGTAGCCGTAAAACGGAATTCATTCCGTTTGCTAAATAGGTGAAGCCAAAGAAACGGAATGAATTCCGTTTTACTTTGGAGCGGAATGAATTTCGTTTCACCAAGCAGCATTCGACCGAGGGCACATCCTTGTGCCCTAGATAGGTCAAAGGCTGGTGGTCTGCGATCGCTTCAAACTGACATCTGCAGACCACGGTTCGCGACCTGGCGCATCCCGGCGTTCAGGTCCGCGATGTCGAACCAGCAGCCGGTGGCCGTCGGCTGCTCGATCGTCAACGCGGAATGGCGAACCATCGGACGGACTTCGCGATCATTTTTGGCCGCATCTCTCCGGGACGCGAAAAAAACGGTTGAGCGACTGATCCTACTTACCGACCTTGTTCGAACGTATCGGCAATGTATCTGCTCGGTCAGTAACGTCAAGCAGAGGCTTTACTTTGACGGACGTTGTGGTGCTTGATAGCACTGCAAACTCGTTGATGAGTCAGCACTTCGAGCCGATAAAGTTTCTTTACGATACGCTCGCACCAGCGCATTTATTGGTGCGAGGCAGCGGGACGACGGGCCGATGGGTGCCCGATATACTAGAGCATTCTGTGGCCTAATAACCTCGTTCTTCGTTCACTCCTCGCTGCTCACCCCTCGCCTCTCGTCGCCTATGTCCGACCTGACACCGTTCGATTACATATTGCCTCCCGAACTGATCGCCCAGCAACCGTTGCTTCGCCGGGCCGATGCGCGATTGATGGTCGTCGATCGGCAAACCGGCACCATCGATCATCGCCACGTGCGCGACTTGCCCGAAATCTTGCGATCGGGCGACTCGCTAGTCACCAACAACACGCGTGTCGTGCCGGCGCGCGTGGTGGGTATTCGCACGGCGACCGGCGGGCAGTGGGAGGGGCTATTTTTATCGGTCGACGAACGCGGTAACTGGCGCATGCTCTGCAAAACACGCGGCAAATTACGTCCGCCCGAGACGGTCACGCTGCTCGACCGGCAACAGAATCAAGATATTCAATTGTGGTTGATCGAACGCGAGGATAGCGGCATGTGGCTGGCGCACCCGGCGAACGACGAGTCGGCATATCAGATACTCGATCGTGTAGGCCGCGTACCGCTGCCGCCGTATATTCGCGCCGGCGAAATGAGCGAGTCCGACACTATCAACTACCAAACCGTGTTCGCCAAGCATCGAGGCGCCGTTGCCGCGCCGACGGCCGGATTGCACTTCACTTCGGAGCTGCTCAACAAACTGCAAGCCGCCGGAGTTACCGAGCACGAAGTTACGTTGCATGTGGGGCTCGACACCTTTCGCCCGATTGCAGTTGAAAATCTCGACGAGCACAAGATGCACAGCGAATGGGGAGAAATTACCCATGAGATCGCCAATGCCATCAACGAGCGCCGCGCGGCTGGCGGGCGAATCATCGCCGTGGGGACAACCTCGGTTCGCGTGTTGGAATCGGCGGCGATCGCGAACGAGCCGTTGCCGAACCCCGATCGACTGCGCGCCTGGTCGGGCAACACGACGCTGTTTATTCGTCCGCCTTATCAGTTCAAGGCTGTCGACGCGCTGATGACCAACTTCCATTTGCCGCGCACGACGCTGTTGATTTTGGTCAGCACGTTTGCCGGAACCGAGTTGATACAACGCGCCTATGAGGCAGCGATTCAAGAGCGTTACCGATTCTACAGTTACGGCGATGCAATGCTAATTGTTTGATTGCCACGCGCATCAAACCCGAATTGAACAGGAGGTAACCGAGGCAACCGACGAAGCTGTTAAGGTCGGAACGGACTCAAAATCCCCCTCACTCTGAGAGAGGGCAGCGAGGACACGAGCGGGTGAGGGGATGCGGCGAGTTACGCTTTCAAAGCTCTGTTGCCTCTGTTCGCTCCTGTTCAATTTCTTTGCATGTTCGCTATACTGCATCGCCAACAATAAGCCTCAACTCTTTTTAAGGGAACCCGCTGTGTCGATCGACGTGCAAACCGAACATGTGCTAGTCGTACCCACCAAACTGTTTCGCGAGTTGGGGCACTTTCAAGGGTTCTCGGACCAGACCGATCGTTACCTGGGCGATCTGCTCAATCCGGCCAATACCAGTTATCGCCCGCGTAGCGAGATGGAAAACGACCCCAGCTTCAAGCAATTAATCCCATATGTGATCTTTACACATTGCGATGCCGACGGTCGCCGATCCGTTTTCTATTACACCCGCGGCAAAGGACAGGGCGAGGCCCGGCTGCATAGTAAACGCAGTGTGGGCATCGGCGGGCACATC
>JAYTAU010000272.1:0-4429 GCA_043737375.1 Planctomycetia bacterium | reverse complement strand
TTTGCCGGCGTTCGGCGTGATCAGCGAACTGGTGGCCGCGTTTTCGAAGAATCGCGTGTTCGGCTATCGGTTCGTGGCGTTTGCCAGTCTGGCGATCGCGGTGTTGGGATTTCTAGTCTGGGGCCATCACATGTTCGTGAGCGGGCAGAGCGTATATGCCGGTATGGTGTTTTCGTTCCTCAGTTTTATGATCGCCATTCCATCGGCAATCAAAGTCTTCAATTGGACCGCCACGCTTTACAAAGGAACCGTCACGTTCGATACACCGCTGTTGTATGCCGGAGGGTTCATCGGGCTGTTCACCATCGGCGGCATGACAGGGCTGTTTTTGTCGACCTTGGCGGTCAATATTCACGTACACGACACTTACTTTGTCGTGGCCCATTTTCATTACATCATGGTCGGCGGCACGGTCATGGCGTACTTGGGAGGCATTCACTATTGGTGGCCCAAAATGACGGGACGAATGTACCCCGAGTATTGGGCTCGATTGTCGGCTGTGCTGGTGTTCGTCGGTTTCAATCTGACATTCTTTCCGCAGTTTTTGTTGGGCTATTTGGGCATGCCGCGCCGGTATCATGTTTATCAGGAAGGTTGGCAGGTACTCAACGTAATGTCGTCGGCCGGCGCGTCGATCCTCGGCTTTGCCTATATTTTTCCGATGTTCTATTTGCTTTGGTCGTTAAAGTACGGCAAGCTGGCCCCGGCCAATCCCTGGGGCGCAGTGGGTCTGGAATGGATGACCACTTCGCCGCCGCCGACGGAAAACTTTGCCACCACACCCATTGTCGATTTCGAAGCATATGCCTACCCCGGAAGCAATCCTCACGAACATGCCTGATGCCCGCTCGGCAACTGCACAGCATTCCGATGCGAGCATGCCCGTTGCGCATCACTTCGACGACTGGAAGCAACAATACGAGTCGCTCACACTCGGCATGTGGTTGTTTCTGGTGACCGAGGTGATGTTCTTCGGCGGCCTGTTCGCCACTTACATGATTTACCGGGCCGGCGCGCCGGAGACGTTCGATATTTGCAGCCGCACGTTGGGACTAAAGCTGGGAGCGATCAACACCGTGGTGCTGTTGACCAGCAGCTTTACCATGGCGTTGGCCGTACATGCGGCCCACAAAAAAAATCGCGCGCTGTTGATACAACTACTGCTGGCCACGATCGTGTTGGGTAGCGTGTTTCTCGGCATCAAGATGTACGAGTACCGCGAGAAGTTCGTCCATCACCGAGTGCCGATCGGCGACCGCCACTTTGATACCGACTTTTCCAACGTCAGCGACGTAAAGCCGAACATGGGCAAGGCGAAAATTTTCTTCGGACTGTATTTCGCCATGACCGGCGTCCATGCCATTCACATGGTAATCGGCATTGTGATGATGGGGATCATGGCTTGGTATGCTTCGCGCGATCGCTATACGCAAGGCAATTTCGTGCCGATCGAACTGGCCGGTTTGTACTGGCACTTTGTCGATATTGTTTGGATTTTTTTGTTTCCTCTGTTGTATCTGATCGATCGCAGCTAATTTGCCGTTTGACCGCGAGATCCGAAAAGATTGAACAGGAGGGAACAGAGAAAACGGAGAGAATATCCTCTCTCTCTGGGAGAGGGTGGGGTGAGGGTAGGAAATATCGGGAAGTTTTTTTTCGTTCGCCCCTTACATCGTTTGTGCCGACACAGTTGAGTTAACTGATGCCATCCATCCGAACTTACATCGTCGTATTCGTATTGCTGTTGGTACTCATGGGAGTGACCATCGCCGCGTCGATGGTGCGCCTTGAAGAGCCGTTCAATATCTTGATCACACTGCTGATCGCCTTTACCAAGGCGTTGTTAGTCGTGCTGTTTTTCATGCACGTGCGCTACGCGCCGAAGTTGATCTGGCTGGCCGCCGGCGGCAGTATGGTTTGGCTCGGGATTCTGCTGGCGATCACGATGAGCGACTATGCCACGCGCGGTTGGACCCCCAATCGACTGGACGAAGTGCCGACGAACGACGCGAGTGAGAATTTTTCTGCTGTTACGCGACAGAGCCCGTAAAAGCAACTGCCCGGATCTACCCTACCGCCGGCTTCACTCCTACTTCGTCATTCGGAATTCGCGATTCGTTTCATCGTCCCAGGCCGCCGCGCTGCGGACCAGATAGGCCATGACTTCCGGCTTTCACCGTGGCGCGCGAACGTTCGTTTTCCATGATGGCCTTGAATCGAGACAAGTCGTGCTGCATTTGGCGTTCGGGATCGGCGCCCAACATCTGCGATAGCAGCGCCCCTGCAGCACCGGCCGGGGGTGCATAGCGAAAGTGAACCGTGACTCGCGTGGCGTTATCTTCGCCTGTCGGTTCGAACTTCACCCAACCGGTCGATTCGACTGCCGACCCTTCGATCGATTTCCAGGCGATCAGTTCGTTGGTTCGCTCCTCGGTAATCTCGGCCTGCCAAGTAATCGTGGTTCCCAACGGACCTTTGGCCGACCAGCGCGAGCGCTGCTCGTCAAGCTCTTCGACCCTCACCAAGTGCGACATGAAGTCGGGCAGGCCTTTGAAGTGACGCCAGGTATCAAACAGTTCTTCGGCTTCGCGGTCGATCACTAAGGTGTGTTCAGCGTCCATAGCGTGCGAGCCGGCAGCGACTTGGCCCGCAGTACTCACGCCCATCAACCTGTATCCCATACAATTTCCAGACAGCCCGCGATACAGCAAGCCGCCTCCGGCGATAGCCAATAGCCATCCACCGGGCGTACCGCGACCCAGGCCGTACGAAACCATCCCACCGCCAAGAATTGCCGATCCAGTTCGTTCGACCGGATGCACGTTGACTTGGGTATTAGCCGATGTTTGATTCCCGGCGGATCGAGCGTCTTGAAGCGATAGACTTCCCATGATGGCTCCTTCGGTACTTAAGAATGCTGTGAGGCGACTACGGATTAACGGCTTACCCATTGCGCAGATGCAATGAGTGTGCCGTTTCACCGCATGTTTTATCCGGAACCTCGTTCGCAACCTGCCGGCCAACCCGTCAATGCTTCCGTTCGCTCGCGCACCGCGGGCCCTTGCCGCAATACAATCGCCGAATGTCCCGGCACATGCCACTCGCGACTGTTGACCGGCGGCACGCCCGGCCCGCCGTATCGTGGATCGCCGCTCGAAAACATCAATTTCCAATCACCTTCGGCAGGCGGAGCCAACAACGGCTCGGCCCCCGAAGTCCAGTCCAAGTCGCGGCCCAAATTGACGATGATCAACCGTTCTTCGCCATGCATACCCACGTAACGCAGCGCAAAGGCTTCGGCGGCGAGCACCATGCCGTGAATATTGCCGGCATCCTGCTTCGAAAACACGGCGTCCTCGCGTCGCAGCTTAATCAAATCGCGATGCAGGGCAACTGCATCGGTGTTTCGATCGCGCTCGGCGAAGTCGAGCTTACACATCTCGAAAGTTGCTTTCGCGCCAGGGTCGGCAAAAAACAGATGCATTTCGGGTGCGCGTAAACATTGGAACTGATGCAGGCTTTGTGCACGACCTTCGCGAATCAGCTTGGCTAAGCCCGGTTCATGATCGGCAAAATACAAAAACGGCTTTGACGACATGAACTCTTGTCCCATGAACAATAACGGGGTGCCCGGCGTCAGCATCATGAGCGTGGTCAATGCGCGAAAACGTCCCGGAGAGGTATAAAATTGCATTCGCCGGCCGTTCAGCGAATTCGACACTTGATCGTGGTTCTGCAAGAACGTGACGAAGCTTTCGGCAGGAATTCCCCAGGTCGGCGAACCACGATATTTCTGCTGCCGATTGTTCCATTGGCCTTGATAGAGGTAGCCCCACTTTACCGCCGAGATCAACTCTTGCGGCGTGCCGTCGTAGTCGGTGTAGTACGCGTCGTTAAGCCCGGTCATGGCAACCCGCGCAGCATGATGAAAGTCGTCGTTCCAAACGGCATCCAAACCAAACCCAGCTTCGCTCGGGCGGCGAACCAGCCGTGCTTGTTGCAGTTCATTCTCGGCAGTGATGATAATCTTGCGATCGCCCGCCGTGCGCCGAGCGTGCCGAGTGAGTGCCGCCAATAAATGGTCGGGCGAGTCATCGACAATCGCTTGCACCGCGTCCAGTCGCAATCCGTCGAGGTGGAACTCGTCGATCCAGTACCCGGCGTTCGAAATGAAAAACTCGCGCGCCGGCTCCGAATTCGGCCCATCGAAGTTCAAGGCGTCGCCCCAATCGGTACGATGTCGATCGGACCGATAATCCGCCGAAAACATGTGTAGATAATTGTCGGCCGGACCAAGATGGTTGTAGACCACGTCCATGATGACACCCATGCCCAGCCGATGGGCTTCGTCGACAAATTGCCGAAGGTCGTCCGGCGTGCCATATAACCGAGTCGGCGCGAATAAGAACACGCCGTCGTAACCCCAGCC
>JAYTAU010000271.1:0-4434 GCA_043737375.1 Planctomycetia bacterium | reverse complement strand
TCAAGGGGGATCGCGTCGATCGGATCGACTGCCGCGGTTGTCGTTACCAAATGCAATTCTCGCTCGAGCCGGTCGCGCCCGAGGTGTTTTGGACCTATCAACAAGAGCTTTCGATCGAAGGCATTCAGCACGGTCTGTTACATCGCTTCGACTCTAGCGGGCGAATGGCGATGGGCGCGCTGTCGTATGTGCATTTCGAGGCCCGCAATCGCAGCCTGATGGTCCAGGCGTTTCATACCTTCCCGGACGACTATGCGATTGTGAAGAGCCAATCGCTGTTCGAGATCCCGTGACTCTCGGGAATGATTCACCACCGAGTCACAGAGAACACCGAGAAGAGTAACATGGGAAAATGCGAATGGAAATGTCGAATGAATCGTATGCGATAGTCGCTTAGGATGGTCAGGGAGCCGGTTCGCTTTCATTCCCTACTCCCCATTCCGATTTCCCCATTCGATTCTCTGTGTCCTCGGTGACTCTGTGGTTCAGTCCTAGAGTCGCAGCATTTCGCGCAGGGCCTGGGTCACTCCCTGACTATCGCGCACCAACTGATAGATCGGCCAGAGCAGCATGATCAGCCCGGCGGTCAAAAAACTAAACCCGCGCGGATTGCGCGCCACCTCCGAGCGGTCGAGGGCCGTGCGCAGGTCTTTTTCGAGCCGCTGCCAGCCGGCGAAACTCTGCAGATTGCCGATCGCCACCAACGATAAGTTGCGCATCGGCGAATAATGCTCCAGGTGAAACTGCATGCCCAATTGCGGCAGCAGCAGGCTGTCGCCCGCCCAACGCACATCGCCGTCAAGTCGGGCCACCACCTCGGCCAAGATCGGTCGCAACTGATCGCCGGTCAAGTTGAAGATCACGAGTCTGGGCCGCGACAATAATACGCAAAGCACGACGGTCAGCCCGTAAAATGCCAACAGCAACAGCCAGACCCAAGCGCCAAAAACAATCAGCGCCGCGTCGGGGAGGAACAATCCCATCGGGCCGACGACCACAAAGCCCGAAATCGCCAAGCCCAGCGCAGCAGTATTCCAGGCCCCGGTTACGACGACCGGTCGCCGCATGAGGTTGATGACCCCCAGATACAATAAGTAGAGCGCCAGCGGTCCAAACGCGACCGCCAGATGCACGGGATTCATGAATTGAAGTGCGAAGTTTGGAGTTGGAAGTGCGGAGTGAATGCTCCGAAGGGGTTTTTCGAATGTAGGAGGCGTCGCCGACGCCGAAAAACTACAGTGTCGACGTCGACTGACCTCCGGTGCATTCAGTTTAATGCAGCCCCCCAGGCATGGTCAACGAAGCGATGGACCTTGGCGTCCGTCTTGTCATTGGTATTTCCTTGAGCCGCGCGCTGCCAGCGGCTATTATCGTGAGCGAGTGAGCAGACGCGCACTGTCAACTGCCGAGCCAACTCCGCGTAGCCAAGGTCGCCAGACCTTGGACGCGCTGGGAAGGATCTTCGATCACGATATCGTCTCCCAAACTCTGACGCTTTTTAGCTACTCGTCAAATCCGATTCGACCGACCCCTAGTCTATTGCCACCCATTCCGCATACTCAACTCCCCACTTAAAATGACCCGCACACTCCAAATTGCCATCGTCTTGACATGTTTCGCGGTTTTTGCGATCGAACCTACGGTTGCGGCCGATCCGGCGCCCGCGAAATCTGCTACCGCCGTACCCTCCAAAGCACCAGCCATGAACATCGAACAAAAATCCTTCGGCCAGATTCCTCAAGGCCAGGCGGGCGAAGGCGAAGAAGTCACGCTGTTCACACTCAAAAATAAAAACGGCGTCGTATTACGGCTGATCAATTACGGCGCGGCGATTCAATCGCTCGAAATGCCCGACCGCGACGGCAAGCCGGCCAACATCATGCTCGGCTTCGACGACTTGGCCGGTTACCTCAAGCACAAGGCGCACTTCGGCTGCACGATCGGTCGCTTCGGCAACCGCATCGCCAAGGGAAAATTCACGCTCGACGGCAAAGAACACGCGCTGGCCACCAACAACGGGCCGAACCATTTGCACGGCGGCCCCGGCGGGTTCGACCGCGTGATTTGGAAGGCCGAGCCGATGAGCACCACCGCCGGCCCCGGAGTCAAGTTTACCTACACCAGCAAAGACGGCGAAGAAGGTTACCCCGGCACGCTGGAGACGACCGTCGTTTACACACTGAGTGACAAAGACGAAGTCACGATCGACTACACGGCCAAGACCGATAAGCCGACCGTCGTCAACCTGACCAATCATGCTTACTGGACGCTGGGCGGCGTCGGATCCGGCTCGGTGCTCGGCACCGAGGTGATGCTCAACGCCGACAAATATTTGGCGGTCGACAACACGATGATTCCGACCGGAAAACTGGCCGATGTTTCCGGAACGATGGATTTTACCAAGCCCAAGAAAATTAACACTGACATTGCTGCGCTGAAAAAAGGCAACGACAAAGGGGGCTACGACCATTGCTACGTGCTGAAAAAGCTCGCGGGCAAAGATGTTCCGCAGTTGGCCGCCCGCGCGAAGGATCCCAAGAGCGGCCGCGTGATGGAAATTCTGACCGACGAGCCGGCCATTCAGTTTTACACGGGCAATTTTCTGGATGGCGACGCGATCAACGGCGGACACAAGCAGCACGAAGCGTTCTGTCTCGAAACACAGCATTACCCCGATTCTCCTAATCAGCCGAGTTTCCCGACCACGACCCTCAAGCCCGGCGAGACGTACCGCCAAACGACGGTCCATCGTTTTAGTGTCGAGAAGTGATTGTAGGCTGATCACCCGTGAAGGCGTCTCCGACCCGATTTGCGGCTGTAGGAGGCGTCGCTGACGCCGATTTGCAAATCAGTGTAGTCCTCTCGCTCCGCGAAGTAACTATATTGAATACGCTCTCTTCGAGTTTTGAATTGTTGTTCACTCTGGATAAAGCTGCATGATTTACGCCAACATCTGGCTCACCGTCAAAGCCGCTACCGATATCGAACAGGTCCGCACGCTATTGTCGGAACAAGCCCGCCTCTCGCGTGAAGAGCCGGGTTGTGCGCGGTTCGAGGTCTACCATTCGCAGAACGACGCCACGCGATTTCTGCTGGTCGAGCGTTGGGATTCGCAAGAGGCGCTCGACGTGCATCGCACCGCGCATGCGTACACGACCATCTATCAGCCGCAGGTGCTGCCGCTGGTCAACCGCGAACCGCATCCGAGCCATTTGATTAGTGGTTGACACTTGCTTGGCTGAAGGCCAACGGGGAAGTCGGAATGGGGAATGAAGCGATTAATGTCGCGGTTGAGATGAGATTGCCCGAATGACGTCCGAAGCCGTCCGTGAACTGATCGAGCGAGAAATTGCCGAGCAATGGTCTTTAACCAACGCACACGGCTGCGAACTCCGTCGCTGTCTCGTAACGCCTGAGTTGCGTAACTATGAAGACTATGGCAGTGGATTGCCATTAGTTCATCCCATGTCAATTATTCAGTTATGGTTGGTGTTGGAAGAAATCCCTACAGATCGTACCGGATACAAGATTGTATTCGGTGAAGCTGCAGCAATGTTTGGGTTAGCAATCGCAGGCACAACAGGCGATATCTTCCTGGGATTCTACGGTAGTTTTTTAGATGCGTACCGCGGCATGTAGCGAAGTGCGGAGTGAAGCAGTGCGGGGCCTTGCTTCAAGATCGGTCTGGGGTGGATACTGCACAAACGGGTGCGACCGAATTTTACTCCGCACTCCCAACTCCGTACTCCGCACTTCCCCCATGATCCTCCTGATCGATAACTACGATTCGTTCACCTACAACCTGGTGCAACGCTTAGGCGAGATCGATCCGACCCTCGATCTTGAGGTGCATCGTAACGATCAGATCACGCTCGACGAGATCGCTCGCCTCGCGCCGACGCATCTAATCATCTCGCCCGGCCCATGCACGCCCAGCGAAGCGGGTATCTCCTGCGCGGCGATTACGCGATTCGCCGGGCAGATTCCTACGTTGGGCGTTTGCCTGGGACATCAGGCGATCGGCCAAGCCACGGGTGCCGACATCGTGCGCGCCAAGCGGCTGATGCACGGCAAGGTCGATCGCATTCACCACGACGGCCACGGACTGTTTGCCGGATTGCCCAATCCGTTCGAGGCCACGCGCTATCACAGTCTGGTGATTCAGCCCGGCACGCTGAGCGACGACTTCGAAGTCACCGCTTGGTCGGACTTGCCCGACGGCGGTCGCGAGATCATGGGCATTCGCCACAAGCGCTGGCCGCTGTTCGGCGTGCAGTTCCATCCTGAAAGTTTTCTCACGCAGGGGGGCACGGAGATGCTCAAGCATTTCTTGGCGGTTCCCAGCCCGACGAAACAGCCCGAACCGGTCGCGGTGGTTCATCATGGCGAACACATTCCCCATGCGGCGCATGCGACGTTGATGACGTTTGCTTC
>JAYTAU010000270.1:0-1693 GCA_043737375.1 Planctomycetia bacterium | reverse complement strand
GCCTGGGCCGGCGTCGGCGACGCCGTGCGAGCACTGCGTGACGCAGGCCATCGAGTTTCGATCGACAGCCTCAATCCCGCGGAAATCGCACCGGCGGTTCGCGCGGGGGCCGAATTGGTGCTAAGTGTCAACTCGTCGAATTGTGACGCGGCTCCGGACTGGGGCTGCGAAGTCGTGGTTGTTCCCGATGTGCCCTCAACAATGGAGGGACTGGACGCGACGATCGAAAAGCTGGCATCCGCCGGCGTGTGGTTGCGCATCGACCCGGTATTGGAGCCGATCGGATTCGGATACGCCGCCAGCTTGGGTCGATACTTGGAGATTCGCCGCCGCTATCCCGATGCTGAAATCATGATGGGAATCGGCAATCTCACCGAGCTGACCGATGCCGACTCGGCAGGTATCAACGTGCTGCTGCTAGGATTTTGCCAGGAACTGGCAATTCGTTCGGTCCTGACGACGCAGGTCATCCACTGGGCTCAGACTTCGGTGCGCGAGTGCGACCTGGCCCGACGACTGGTGTATCACTCAATTCACGATCGGGTGTTGCCCAAGCATGTCGAGCCGCGCTTGATTCCGCTGCGTGGCGAAAAGCCGGTTGAATTTGGCGACGAAACGTTGCGACAACTTGCTGAGAAAATCAAGGACAACAACTTTCGCGTTTTCGCCGATCGCGGAGCGTTGCATTTAATGTCTGCCGGCTTGCATTTGCAGGGGACCGACGCATTTTTACTATTCGAGCAATTACTCACGACCAAACCGAAGAATGTCGATGCTGCTCACGCTTTCTACTTGGGTTATGAGATGGCCAAGGCAAGCACGGCCATAACGCTAGGCAAAGATTATCAGCAGGACGAGGCGTTGGACTGGGGTTATCTGACTCGCGAGGAAACGAGCCATCGGTTGAAGCGCACGAAGCCGACGATCTCTCCCGAACTGGCGGGTGAACCATGATGCCGCACGATGCCGACGAACCAGTTTCGATCCTTGACAACGAAACCTCCGCGACGAAATCTTCGACACCATTCGGCGGCATTATCGAAGAATTGACGAATATTCCTGATCTGGAACAAGCGTTTGCCAGTCTTGCCGGTCGTCCGCATTGCGTGTTTTTCGATAGTGCGCGTCGCGATGCGAAGCTTGGCCGCTACTCTTTCTTGGCAGCCGATCCGTTCGATTGGCTGGAGTTATCGGTCGCGGATGTACAACTTGGCCATTTAACGTGTTCTCATGCTCAGGTCGCGAGAGTCAATCCATTCGATCAGATCGCAGCCAAACTCGCCCCATTTGCCACTGCTACGATCGCCGGGCTGCCGCCGTTCCAAGGGGGCGCTGCCGGTTTATTCAGCTACGACTTGCACCATGCGCTCGAACGAGTTCCAAGTGCGCGAATCGACGAGTTCAATGCGCCCGCCTTGGCCGTGGGACTATACGATGTCGTGTTGGCCGTCGATCATCTGCAACAGCGCGCTTGGATCATTTCGCAAGGCTGGCCCGAGCGTGATCCGCAGCAACGGCGCGCGCGTGCCGTCAGTCGAGCGGCGATGTTCAAGGTTTGGCTCACCGCACCGGCTGCACATGATTCGATTGCCACCGTCGCCGCACGATCGAAAACAAAGCTTCTCTTTGCCGGTGAGCTAGCCACTCAACACCCAACGCTGGTCGGGACGCGACTGACCAGCAATTTTTCGCG
>JAYTAU010000269.1:0-4439 GCA_043737375.1 Planctomycetia bacterium | reverse complement strand
TTGGTCGCGCCCGACGTTTGCAGCCCCGTTTGTCGCGACCAATGGTCGCGGCTTTACAGACGCAGGATTATTGCCTCGATCTTTGCCGCATCGATGATGTTTAGTATTACCTTCGTCGGCGATGTATTTGCGCAAGAAGCAACCAACACTAGTGCCAAACTCGACTTGCCGTCGGGCTTGGCCGGCGGACCTGAGACATGGACCAGCCCCGAGGGGTTGAGTTCGGCGCTGCAAGTCATGCTGCTGCTGACTGTAATCAGCATGGCTCCGGCGATTCTGCTGATGACGACCTGTTTTATCCGCATGATCATCGTGCTGGGGTTGTTACGACAAGCGATGGGCACGCAGCAACTTCCACCGAGCCAAGTGATTACTTCGATGGCGATGTTTTTGACATTGCTGTTGATGACGCCCGTTTGGAAGCAGGTCTACGACGACGCAGTCGTTCCTTACACGCAGAAACAAATCAATCTCGATCAAGCTTGGAAGTCGGGCATCGCGCCGATTCGCCGGTTCATGAGCGAACAGATCGAACGCACCAACAATCGCGCCGATGTTTGGTTGTTTTACCGATACTTGCCGCAAGGAACCCCCGAACCTTCCACCTATGACGATGTACCGCTGCAAGTGCTGTTGCCGGCATACATGCTCAGCGAGTTGAAGACTGCGTTTCTGATCGGGTTTCAGATCTATCTGCCGTTTTTGGTGCTGGACATCGTGGTCGCGAGCGTGACCATTTCGATGGGCATGATGATGCTTCCGCCCGTGCTGATTTCGCTGCCGTTCAAGCTGCTGCTGTTCGTACTGGTCGACGGTTGGCACCTGGTTGTGGAGATGTTGTTGCAGAGTTTTCAGCCGTTTACATAAAAGTGTCCGTTGTCAGTGGTCAGTTGCCATTTCGTAATTCGTAATTTCGTAATTCGTAATTTTGTGCCGCTATGGATCCTCAAGACGCTGTCGAACTTGCCCGCGAAGCGATGATGGTCACGGTGCTGATCGCCTCGCCCGTGCTGGTTGCCGGAATGGTGATCGGATTGGTCGTGGGCCTATTGCAAGCGTTAACGCAAATTCAAGAACAGACCGTGGCGTTTGTGCCCAAGCTGTTGGTCATGGTGCTGGTACTCAGCCTGACTGCGCCGTGGCTGATCAATCAGATGGTGCAGTACTCGCAAGATTTGATCACCAGTATTCCGGACAACTTGTGAGAGGTCCCCTGCCCCGACCGGCGCTTGTATGTCGCTTGACCAATGGTACCTGATTCCGCTGCTGACATTCACGCTGGTCCTCGCGCGGGTTAGCGGATTGGTGATGACCGCGCCGCTGCTGGCGTCGTCGGATATTCCGCTGCAAATCCGCGGCTTTCTGACCTTCTCGATCGCGCTGCTCCTGACACCGACGCAATTGGGCAATCTGGCGGCGTTCCCGACCAACCTGGTCGATTTTGCGATTCTGTTCGCAACGGAACTGCTGCTCGGCATGGTGCTGGGAATCGGCGTGATGATTTTGCTGGCCGGGGTCCAAATCACGGGCCAAGTGATCAGCCAACTTAGCGGCATGTCGCTGGCCGACGTATTCAATCCCAGTTTCGAAACCGAAATTCCGCTGATCTCGCATTTGTTGTATCTGGTCACGATGGCAATTTTTACGATGCTCGACGGGCATCGCAAACTGATCGACGCACTCTTGCACACCTTCGAAACGATTCCGCTGGGCAGCGGTCGCCTGCCGGCCAACATCGCCGAAGTGCTGGTAACTTTACTGAGCGAGAGCTTCACGCTCGGCATGCGCGCCGCGGCACCGGCCATGGTGGCGCTGTTGCTGGCGACGATCATGCTCGGACTGATCAGCCGCACAGTGCCGCAGATCAACGTCATGGTGGTCGGCTTCGGAATCAACTCGCTGATTACCTTGGGAATGTTGGCGCTAGGCATGGGCAGCATGGTGTATCTGTTTCAAAACGCGTTCGATCCGACGATTCAAATGTTGATTGATGCGCTTGAGAGACCAATGCCAAGTGGTTGACCAATTCAAAGGAGAATTTCTCGCAAAGGCGCGAAGGACGCAAAGGAAGAAACAATTTGTGCCATTCGAGGAAACGACAACCATTTCAAATCTGAACTTTATTCTTCTTACACTTTGCGTCCTTTGCGCCTTTGCGCGAAACTTCCTTCCTGTACCTCATTAAGCAGTAAATGGAAGAATCCGGCGAGAAGTCCCAGGATGCGACAGCCCATCGGCGCCAACAGGCGCGCGACGAAGGCAATGTCGTGCATAGCCAGGACTTGGCTGCCGCTGCACTGTTGGTCGTCGGACTGGTCACGCTGTTGAACATGACCGGGCCGTTGATTGATTTCTTTGCCGAACTGACGCGCGAACACCTAGGAGGCGAGGCCTGGCTCTCGACCGACGCGCCCACGCTAACCGCGCATTGGCTGCGTGTCGTCGGCGGGTTGGCGATGGTGTTGTTACCGATCTTGGGGGTGCTGCTGGCGGCCGGTATTCTGGCCCATCTGCTGCAAGTCGGTATTTTATTCGTACCCGACAAAATCATGCCCGACTGGAGCCGCGTGAATCCGCTCTCGGGCCTATCGCGCATCTTCTCGATGGCGGGCTTGGTGCAACTGGCAATGGGGCTGTTCAAAATCACGATCGTCGGCGGTATCGCCTACGTCAGCATCAACAACCAGCGCGACAAATTGTTGGGCATCGTCGAACTGGAACTGCCCGAGATTGCGAAACTGATGTGCGAGCTACTGTTATGGATCAGCATCAAGGTGTGCGTCTCGCTGTTCATACTGGCACTGCTGGATTATCTGTATCAATACATTCGGCATGAAAAATCGCTGAAAATGACGCAGCAAGAAGTCCGTGACGAAATGAAAAACATGCAGGGCGATCCGCAGATGATCTCGCGACGCCGCGCGGTGCAGCGACAACTGGCCATGAATCGGATGAAGTCCGACGTGCCCAAGGCCGACGTCGTCATTACCAACCCGACCGAACTGGCCATCGCAATTCAATACAACCCCATGACGATGCTCGCGCCGATCGTGGTGGCCAAAGGAGCCGGTGTGATCGCTGCGCGGATTCGCCGCTTGGCGTTGGAGAATGGAGTTCCCATCGTCGAGAAAAAGCCGCTGGCGCAGGCGCTCTACAAAGAGGTTGATCTCAATCATCCGATCCCCGATAAGTTGTACGCGGCCGTAGCCGAAGTACTGGCGTATGTGTATCAGTTGAAGGGCAAGCCGATGCCCTAGGCGGGAGGCTAGAGGCTAGAGGCTCGGGGGATGGGGCTTGGGGCTGAAGGCTCGAGACGGTCGTGCGATCGCAAACCAATTTGTTACCCCGAAGGGGTTTCATCCTTTCGGGATAAAGCAGGGGATTCGGATCCGCAGCGAAGACCGAATCGCGTCGAAACTTAAAACCGCCGTCTCAAGCCCCCTCCAGCCTCCAGTCTCAAGCCTCAACGCTTTCCGCATATCCGTACTTGCGCGCAAAATCGCCGAGTCGTTCGAAAATCATCGCCTTGGTTTCGGCCGGCATCTCGAAGCGGTTGGTCTGATAGTCTTTCTTTTCGGCCAGAAATGCCTGGAGTTTAGGCACCGCGGCGTCGAAATTCGCAAAGCCGAAACGTTCGTACATCGCCCGCAGTTGGCCGATCGGATCTTCGACCAAGTCCTCATAACGAACCTCGAAAAACTTGTCGCGCGCAATCAGGGGCGATTCCTCTTCGAAGCTGCGGTACATCTGTTCGAACGTATCGAGTACATATTCCGTGATGTCGTGTTTGTCGTCGATCTGCAGCCCGTTGACTTCGTACAGCGATCGCCAGAGCCGCACGTTCGACGGAAACACCGCGAGCGGATTGCGGACGATATGCACGAAGTAGGCGTTCGGAAACAGTTCGAGTAGCGTCTTCACCCTCGCGGTGTGCGGCGGCGACTTCAACACCAACGGCTTGTCGGGTTTCTTATAAGCCAAGTGCTTGATAAACCAGATCATCCCTTGTTTCCAGCGCTGCAGTGCAGCGGGCGGCACGTCGCGGAGATCCAAGTATTCGCAATCTTGCGGCGGCCGATTCGGAAACGCCATCGTCGTGTAGGGAGAGCCCAGGCCCAGGTTACACAGCGCGAACTCGTCTTCCTGCGGCACGTTCCAACCGGCCGACATATTGTCCATTGGACGTTTGGACGGCAGCAGAAATTTCATGAATCGCGTGATGAACCAATCGCTGATCAGAAAATGCGACGGCGACATACACTCATATGTCGTCGGATAACTGAAGCGATCGTCCAGCACCAACAACTCGTGAAGGTACGTCGTGCCGCTGCGCCAATGCCCTAGTACGAAAATCGGCGGATGTTCGATCGTCGATCGCGCCACGCGCCCGCCGTATACCATCCGCTGGACAAATGCCAAGACCGAATTGAACAGCGATA
>JAYTAU010000268.1:0-4441 GCA_043737375.1 Planctomycetia bacterium | reverse complement strand
AGTTGCGATTGGACCTGGGCCTGCTGCAAATGGAATTTAGCGGGCGTCCCGACGGATTGAAGCCCGAGGGACAGGAATCGTGGTTCGAACACTTCAAGCAGCGTCAAGCCGAGCACGACAGTGCCAACCCCGACTCGACCCCGTATGTGCTCGAACCGGCCGACTGCGGATTGCTGCTTCGCGAAGGCATTCAGTACTATCATCGCTATCTCAGTTTCTGGCATTTGCGGCGATACGAATTGTGCGCGCGCGATACCCGGCGTAACTTGCAGTTGTTTGCATTCGTCCGTGAATACGCCCGACGCGATCAAGACCGTTTGCAGTTCGACCAATGGCGGCCCTATGTGACCATGATGCACACCAAGGCGGTCGCCACGCCGTTGGTCGAGCTCAGGCAATATGAATCGGCCCGCCAGGTGATCGAAACGGGAATTCAGCAAATCGAGCGGTTCCTAAGCGATTACGAGCAGTCCGATCGCGCACAGACCTGCTTCGAATTATTGCACCTGCAGCGTTGGCTGAAGGATATTGACGGTCGTCAAAGCAAGGCTGGGCAGGTGCAATCGGCCGGCGCATTATCGCCCGTATCGCTGTCGCCCGTATCGCTGTCGACCGAAGTCAGCGCCAAAGCGCCCGATCAACTTGCTCAGCTACGGGCTGAGCTGGATCAGGCAATCGTCGACGAACGCTTCGAGGATGCCGCTCGATTACGCGATCAGATCAGTAGCTATAGGGCAGGGCAGGGGAGCGACCCATAAGCTTGCAACTTGGGTGCTTAGGATTGTCTAAAATTCAGATTGTCAGAATGGTATCCTGATCGTTAGTTCGATGGGGATCGCGTTTTTTCCTATGCATTCTTAAGTAAAAATGTCCATCATTGAACACTCCCGCCGACTCCTCGAAATACTGGCCGGATACGGCAACTGCGCCGTGGCGTTTTCGGCCGGGGTCGATAGCACCGTCGTCGCCAAGGCCGCGCAACTTGCCTTGGGCGTGAAAGCCGTTGCCGTGACCGGCACTAGCGCTAGTCTGGCTGCTGGCGAACTGGATGCAGCCCGGCGATTGGCCGAACTGATCGGCATCCGGCACGAAGTAATTGCAACCGACGAATTTGCCGACCCCCACTATGTTCGAAACCCATCGAATCGCTGTTACTTCTGTAAGACCGAGCTGTATGGCCAATTAGAAAAGCTGTTGCCCACTTTGGGGATGACGGTGATTGCGAATGGGGCAAATTTGGACGACCTGGGGGATTATCGACCGGGTATGATCGCGGCCGGCGAACATGCGGTTCGCAGCCCGTTGGTGGAGTGCGGCCTTCGCAAGAGCGACGTGCGCGAGTTGGCCGCGCTGTGGCAGTTGCCGATTTGGGACAAGCCGGCGGCCCCCTGTTTATCGAGCCGCGTAGCCTATGGCGAAGAGGTCACGCCCGCGCGACTGGCGATGATCGACGCCGCCGAGCAACTGTTGCGATCACACGGTTTACAAACGGTGCGGGTGCGTTACCACCGCGGCGATTTGGCGCGACTCGAAGTGCCCGCCGCAGCGATCGCTCAACTGGCCGAGCCGGAATTGCGTACGGTTTTGTCGGTCGAGCTGAAGCGACTCGGCTTTAAGTACGTCACACTCGATCTCGAAGGCTTTCGCTCGGGGAGCCAGAACGAAGCGTTGCCGCTGGTGCAGATCGGCGCTAAATTGGGTTGTTAACGCTGCTGGAATCTAACCCAGGGTGCACTCTCGCGACCCCTGGGGTTGTGATATCAAACCTTGATTCGAGCGAAGTTAGGCAACCTTGCGTCGTCGCAGCCAGTTGGCTCCGAGAAAACCGAGACCGACGACCGACCAGGCGATGATGCTGGCCGGTTCGGGAACGGTGCCGTTGTCAATCGGACGAACGGTGACCCCATTCTTCAGCTTTAGACTGTCATCTGGGTTCTTGTCTGTTATTAAACCAACGGATTTGACTCGGGCCCCCATAAAAACTGGAGCATTGTAGTCGAAAAATGAACTCAGGTTTAAACTTGTCGTTGAGTGCTTTAAAACGAATTCCACAGTCGTGAAATTATCATTGCCCGAACCGCCAAATGCGAATCCGACGTCAAACAGAGGAAGAGGATTTAGTTTATTATCGTTTCCGCCAACGGCTCCGATATTATTGACGCCGTACGCTTCGTCCGAAATTTGCGATTCATTTTGTGTATATAGCCCGGAGGGGATGTCGGCTTTGATATGAAAGAAAAAGCCCCGCAAATCACCAGTGCAGGTGCCGGTGCTCGGTCCATCGATGATAGTTAGCTTAAATTTTAGGTCGTTACTAAATTGGTCGACCTCTACTTTTACCGACAATGGGGAAGTTGCGTTAGCCTGGTCGGTATTCAATGTGAACACTAAACCTGCCCGAGCCTCCGCCGAACCCAAAGCAATCGCCATTATGCACGCGGCGATCAGACGTGTTGCACCGAAGCTGCTCATCGTAGCCCGTTTCATGAAATTTGACCGAACCGTTAAAGTCCATACTCTCCCGCCCAGATTACTCCCCAAAAGCGTGCTGTCAACAGTCTTCGTCAAAACCTAACAGATTTTTCTTGGACCAGGCTCAACGGGAGCTAAGTATTAGTTTTTGTGATGAAAGCGCCTTAGTCCGACTCGCAATATGGAAGTGACTGCGGTTATCATGCCCACTCAGGGCAGTAGGCATGGCACCCGGCACCCGGCGAGCAGTCATCAGGGAGAAAATCACTGACAAGCCTAGCAGTGCCACCCGTGTGGGCAAGAAACTGCCGCGGCAATCTGTCCGCTTACTTGCCCTTCTTGCCCGGGCCGCGAGCAGTGGCAGCGCGACCGGCCCAACCCGAGGCCAATTCCTTCGAACCGGCACCGAACTGTTTGACCAGCGACTGTTCGAAGTCCTGTCCCTGCCGTAATGCGGTGATCAGTGCATTGTATTTGGGCGAACTACTCATCAGATATTTCACAAAGCCGTAGCTCAGCGTATCGTTTTGCTCCGGCGACAATTCGTTCGTCAAAAAACCGTCGGCTTTCTTGGCGGTGGAGAGCACCTGCGGGATGAGATCGTCCCACTGCCGCACCCGGGCGTCTTTCGGATCGACCCTTGTGGCGATGGTCCGCGCGGTGCCCTCGGCAAACCATTGCGGCACTTTGCCCAAGCTCGCAACATAAGCCCCGGCGACTTGCTGAGCGACGAGCGGTGCGTTGGAGTACTGGTTATTGCTCGCGGGCAGCAAGCAGCCGTAGGCGTCGATGATGCTGTACTTCCAATGGCCTCGCATATCGGGCGGGGCTTCACGCTCTTCGACCATCTTGTTCCATTCGCTGTAGTCCGGCCGGTCACGAAACGCATAGAGCGTGATGCGCCCTTTGACCAACGGTTGCTCCTCGGGCACGCGGAACATTTTGGCGATCATCGACGCTTGCTGCTCGGCCGAAACCGCGATCTTTTCAATTTCAGCGTCACCAACGTTGCCCAGGATCAAAAAGTTTTTTGTCTCTTTGCGAGCCGGCTTTTCGTCGGGGATGGCAAGTCGCCAATTCTTTTCGGCAAGTCCGACACGAATCTTGCTCAGCTCGGGATGCGTCGCCGCAATTGCACGAACCGTATCGACCAAAATCTCCAGCGATTGACCGACTTCAGGGCCGTCGAATTTGGCACCTTCGATAATCCATTTTTCGATTTTGGCGATGTCGGTATCGGGCAGCGGCTTTTTACGCAGCGGCATTCGCGCGCCGGCCGTTCCTTTGAGTTTTTTGATGAGCAAACTATCGGCCGGTTTACCTGGGGCGAGTGCCAAGCCGCTCTCGCCGCCGCGAATCAGGCCGCTAAAATTTTCGAGGCTGAGCCGCCCGCCATCTTGACGTCCTGGTCCGTGACAATCGAAACAGTTGGCAACCAACAGCGGGGCGACATCCTTCGAGAACTTAATGCTCTCGTTACCGGTTGCCTTGACGACGTCCAGCTTGGGAGGCTCCTCGGCCTTGACGTTGGGAACCAACTTGGCGATTTGCTCATCTTTGCTGGGACCGTCGAACTTGGCCCCTTCGTTAATCCAAGTTTTGATGGCGGCCAGTTCTTCCTTGCTAACTTTTGAGCCGCCGCCGCGGGGCATATCGCCGCTCTCGATGACTTCGACCAGACGGCTGCCATCGGCCTTGCCCGCAAGAACCACTTTTTGGTTTTCGGCACCTTTTTCGAGCGCCGTAAACGATGCCATGCTGAATTGTCCCCGCATGGCACTGACATGGCAGCGACCGCACTTGGAGACCATGATCGGGGCAACGTGCTTGATAAAGCTGACATTCTTCGCCGGCAGCGGTTCAAGCTTGGTCGCGACAGGGGGAGTCTTTGTAGCGGGAGGCGCTTTTTGCGGGGGAGCTTTGCCCAGATCGGCCGACGGTAGATCCAACGGCGGCAGGCTGATGCCTT
>JAYTAU010000267.1:0-4442 GCA_043737375.1 Planctomycetia bacterium | reverse complement strand
AAATCTTATTGCGCTTGACCGACGCAAGAGACCGCTTGCGACAAAGTGAGGAACATTGGCGAATGTTCAACTTGGTGAATCGCTGGGTGCCCGCTTGGAGGTACTCTCCAGACTTATCGAACTTGGAAGATGCGAATGACTTTCTCGAGGCGGTTGAGAAAGTTTCACGGTGGATCGACCGTAACACTTAAGAGACATGAAAATGGCCGACGATCAATTGAAACAAAAAATCCACGATGTGCTGACGGACGCATATTTTAAAAGCCCTGACTACGTCGACGTGTCAGACGGTCCTGATGACGGAATTCATATCGTCATCGTCAGTCGTGTGTTCGAGGGACAGCGGATGAAAGAGAAAAACGATCTTATCTGGTCTGCCCTAGTACAAGCCTTGGAACCCGAAGAGTGGGGCAAAATCTCGCTGACGGTTGGTGCAAGCCCGGAAGAGATCAAGGCGTCTTAGTGTGGTACGCCGGAAGAAATGGTGGACGAGGTTTCCAGCGGGCGATTGTTGTACGCCTAGTCCAAAATTGAAGAACGTTTACTGCGACTCTTCTATCTCCCCGCGCAGCCGCGCTTTCTCCGCTTCGCTCAGCTCGCGCCAGTCGAAGCCTTTGAGCCCGGCGGCCAGAGTCCAGAGCAAGTTCAAGCCGGCATCGACGTGTCGAACAAAACGAACTGCTTAGCGGTGCGGTCACCGGCCCACCCGTTTTGAGACCGAATGGTGGGCAGTTGTCAATCGGCGGTGAAACGGCCATTGTTGAACCGAAGTCTTCGCGCTATGATCAAACGTACACTATTGCGCCAAATCGCGCTGCGTTTTAAAGTGGCATGATCTTTCGCGAAACATCGTACGTCGCCCAGTCGCCTTCGTCCTTCCCTTCCCTTCCATCCTCCTCCTTTCGTGTCGTTCGTGAGTTTCGTGGTCTTGCATTTCGTGGTTAACCTTTTCGGAGCATTCACATGGTACCCACCGACTCGCTCAATCAAATCATCTACGGCGATTGCGTTGCCAACCTCAACGCGTTGCCCGCCGGTAGCGTCGATCTGACCTTTGCCGATCCGCCGTTCAATATCGGTTACGACTACGACGTGTACCAGGACCGCAAAGAACAGAACGAGTATCTCGACTGGTCGCGGACTTGGATCTCGGCCGTGCATCGCGTGTTAAAAGACAACGGCACATTTTGGCTGGCGATCGGCGACGAATACGCCGCGGAACTAAAACTCTTGTCGCAAGAAATCGGCTTTCATTCGCGTAGTTGGGTGATCTGGTACTACACGTTTGGTGTGAATTGCAAATACAAGTTCAGCCGCTCGCACGCACACTTGTTCTACTTCGTGAAGGACCCCGCGCAGTTTACGTTTCGCGCCGATGCGCTGGAAAATCGCATCCCCTCGGCCCGTCAGTTGGTCTACGCCGACGCGCGCGCCAATCCCAACGGACGCCTACCCGATGACACCTGGGTTCTGCGCCCGCAAGATCTCGCCGGCTGCTTTTCCTCTGCCGAAGATACTTGGTACATGCCGCGCGTGGCGGGCACATTCAAAGAGCGCGCCGGCTTTCACGGTTGTCAAATGCCCGAGCAGTTGCTGGGCCGCATCATTCGTAGTTGCACGCACGAGGGGGAGCTGGTGCTCGACCCGTTTAGCGGGAGCGCCACGACCGTGGCCGTCGCCAAGAAACTGGGCCGGCAGTATTTGGCGTACGATCTGTCGGAAGAGTACGTCGCTCGTGGACAAGCGAGACTGAAGTCGATCAGCGTGGGCGACGCGCTAGACGGCTCGGCGGAACCGACGATGAGCGCGCCATCGACGGCCAACGGCAAGCAACGCAAGGCCGCGTTAACGACCGTCAAACCGCGCAAAAAAATTCAGCCGAGTACACTGTAATAAAGGCATGGGTGCCATGCCCGCTGCTTTGCAGTGGTCGTGGTTTTGAAGCGGCTATACACAGCTATTCAGCAGAGTCCTTTTTTACTACCCCAACGGGGTTTCATCACATAGCCCAGGGTCGCGAAGCGCACCCTGGGTTATCAGAAATCAGGTTTAGTTACCCCAACGGGGTTAAATCACCGTTCAAACCAAACGACATTCGTTGAACACAACTTGGCCGCTTCGAACCCCTGCGCCCGATGGACATGAAAACGGCTTCTAAAAATCATGCCTCAGTTTGGGAGTCGGCCCGGCATCATGCCCACGCAAAGCCGTGGGCATGGCACCCAAAGTAGAACGGAATGAATTCCGTTTTACGTGAGCGCATAAAAAAAGCTCTCGGAAAGCTTGAGTCCCAGGGGGGCAAAGGACTTAATCTTTTCCGAGAGCGATTGGCTTTGACGATGACGACACAACCGGCAGTTTCCCCCCGGTGCATTCACCGAGGGCTAAATGCTGTCCACACAGTCTCGCCGCTTTGTTTCGAACCGATCGGCCGCATCCATGCTACCGATTCGGTCGTTGGTCCGCAGGCTGGCTTTTCAACCGCCCGGTGCAGGACCATCCACCGATGGATTACACTCATTGTATTGTGGCGATGCGAAATGCATCCGTGATTAACCGGTGATACCATCACCGGCTTGTCAGGAGCCCGCTTCGCATCAAGTGGCGGGAGAATAAGAGAAGGCCGATTAGCGGTCAAGGGCGATTTATACCGGCAAAAAAGCGAATAACCCCGTAGGGGTAAAAATGACTATTGAATTCCGCTTTCCACTTTGGCTCTCATGTCCGACAATGCGTTTCCTAATTCCCTGTTCGACGATCTCGAATCGACGGTCACTTGCGGCGGAGTCGAGCCGGCGCTGGCCCAATTGGTCGAGCATCTGCGAGGCGAAGGCCGGTTTCACGAACTGTTCGATGCCCGGCTAATGCAAATTCGTCATGCGCTCGCGCTGCCGATCGTGCTGACCGTGCCGCTCGATGATTTGCCCGAACCGGTTCGGACGCAACTCGAAAACGGCTACTTGGATATCTGCAAAGAGATCGGCTGGCCCCTGCTCGAACAAGGCCGACTTCGCGACGCCTGGGCCTATCTGCGTCCGCTGGGTGATAACGCCGCAGTGGCTGCGGCGCTACAAAAAATAACGCCCAACGACGACAACCTGGAAGAACTGATCGGCATCAGTTTGCAAGAAGGGGTCGCGCCGGCGTATGGATTCTCGCTGATTCTATCGCACTACGGAACGTGCAATGCCATCACGACTTTCGATGCCGAGGTCGCGCGGTTCGGTCGCAAAGAGCAGGCGGCCGCCGCCGCGCTGTTGGTGCGGCAGCTTCACGCGGACTTAGTCGAGAACTTGCGCACCGACATTGCCAAGCATGATCAGTGCGAAGCAACTCAAACGATGGTGCCCGATCTAATCGGCGATCGACCGTGGTTGTTCGAGAACGCCAACTATCACATCGACACAACGCACCTGAACGCCGCGATGCGAATCGCCCGCGTTATCGACGAGCCCGACGTGCTGCGGCTGGCTTGGGAGCTAGCGCAATACGGCCTGCAACTCGACGAGCAATTTCAATTCGCCGGTGACGAGCCGTTTGTGGAAACGTATCGCAGCCATGCGTTGTTCTATGGAGCCTCGTTCGGCGAAGCGGTCGATGCAGCGGTCGAGTATTTTAAAGTGCGTGCTGAAGCGGCTAGCTCCAAAGATGACAATCCGTACGAGGCGGGCACGCTGCCGGCCGAAGTTTACGTGGTGTTGTTGGTGCGTTTGCAGCGTTATGCGGAAGCGGTCGATGCCGCGGCGCGATACATTCCGCCGGGCACGCGGACGTTGGGTTTTGCACCCTCGCTGATGGAGCTAAGCCGCATGGCTAACGACTATGGGCGATTGAAAGCGATCAGCCGCGAGCGGGGCGAATTATTGGTTTTTGCCGCAGCGTGCATCGCGGAGGGGAGGAAGTAAGAGGTGGGATGTGGGAGGGACGAAGGGCACAGTACCAAGGACGCAGTACGAAAGGTTTAGCGTCGATGACGCATCCTCGGTCTTATTTCACGCTTTCCGATCTCACACTTTTACGCTTTTGAATTTCGTTAACGCTCTCGTGCCGAGAGCGGCTAAACACTCACTCCCCATTCCCCATTCGACACTCCCCATTAATCAAAAAACTCTGCCCAAGGGTTTCCCCTTGGGCAGAGTTCGAATCATCAATTTTTTCCGACAAACCGTTCAGCTTAGCGAACAACCCGCGCCGTTTGGACCATCCGGCGTTGGCTCGATAGCGAAGCTTGGGGATCGGCCATCGGGGCCGGCGGAATCGGGGCAGCGTCGGCCGGGGTCGGCGCGGCCGAGGGAGCACCACCATTCACTGCACCGGCGCCACAGCCGCAGGCCGGGGCAGCCGAAGCACAACCACAAGCCGGTTCAGCGGCACAACCGCAATCCGACTTGCAGCAGCTCTTCTTGCAGCGGTGATGACCAAACAAGTTTAGCAAGCAGCCC
>JAYTAU010000266.1:0-4449 GCA_043737375.1 Planctomycetia bacterium | reverse complement strand
TCCGTGGTCGCCGCGAGTATTGCCTCACGCAGTAATTTTCCATCCGAACATTGCGCCTGCAAATGAAAGCGATAAAAATTTCTCAGCCGCGGTATCGGTGCGGAGGCCGGCCCCAGAATCCGATTCTCGGGCGAATCGGCCGGTTGCCTCGCCGTCAGTTCGGTTCGCACGCGGTCGGTCAGGTATGCGGCGAACTCTTGAGCTGCGATCTGCGATTCACTCCGCACAATAAGCCGGGCCATTTGCGAATATGGCGGATAATGCAGCAGCTCGCGGATCGGCAGTTCTTCCTTGGCAAACATCGCGTAGTCGTGACCCACCGCGGCGCGAATGGCCGGATGATCGGGGCTGAGCGTTTGCACCAACACGCGCCCGCCGCGCTCGCCGCGACCCGTGCGTCCGGCGACTTGCGTGACCAACTGAAACGTTCGCTCGGCCGCGCGAAAATCGGGAAAGTGCAACGCCGAATCGGCATTCACCACCCCGACCAAAAGTACGTTAGGAAAATCCAACCCCTTGGCGATCATCTGCGTGCCCAACAGGATATCGATTTGACCCGATCGAAACGATTCGAGCGCGCGCGCGTGACTGCCCGGCTTCTGCATCGTGTCGGTATCCATGCGCAGAATGTTGGCCGTGGGAAAGCGGGCACGAACTTCGGCTTCCAGCCGTTGGGTGCCGACGCCACTGTAGCGAATGCCGGCGAACTTGCACTCGGGGCATTCGGTCGGCGCGTTGGTTTGGTACTCGCAATAATGACAGATCGCTTGCTCGCCTTCGCGATGATGCGTCAGCGAGAGTTCGCAAAACGGGCACACCACGACATGTCCGCACGCGGGGCATTGAATATGCGTGGAAAATCCGCGTCGATTCAACAACAAGATCACTTGACCCTTGTCGCGCAGCACCCCGTCGATCGCTTGATGAAGCTGTCGGCTGACCGCACCGCGCGACTGTCGGTTGCGAAACTCGTCGCGCATATCAATCGTCATCACATCGGGCAGAGGCCGATTGGAGACCCGAGTCGGCATTTCAACGAGCGTGTATGCTCCCGACGCTGCGCGGTTCCAACTTTCCAGTGCCGGAGTGGCGCTACCGAGAACGAGCGGAATGTTTTCTTGCCGCGCGCGCCACAGCGCAACCTCGCGTGCATGATAGCGCGGGGCCGAGTCCTGCTTGAACGACGATTCGTGTTCTTCGTCCAAAATGATCAACCCCAAGTGCTGTGTCGGCGCGAAGATGGCGCTACGCGCACCGACCACGACCTGCACATTGCCGCCGGCAATCTGATCCCAATGCCAATGCCGCTCACCCTCCTTCAGATGACTATGCAACACTGACACTCGATCGAATCGCGCGCGAAATCGATCGCGCGTTTGCGGCGTCAGACTGATCTCGGGCACCAAGACAATTGCTTGCCGGCCGAAACGAATCACCTCGTCGATGGCTTGCATGTAGACTTCGGTCTTGCCGCTGCCGGTGACGCCATGCACCAGGATCGTCTCGTGGCGGCGTTCGTTCAGCGGGCGCAGAATGGCGTCGAGCGACCGGCGTTGATCGGCGTTCAGCGGAAGTTGCCGCTCGCGCTGCGGCGGCGGATCGGCCGCATCGGGCGAAACACTATGGACCTGCGCCTCGATCAGTCCCTTCTTGCGCAGCGCGTTGATCGGACCGATCGTGCAGCCGACTTGGGCGCAGACTTGTTTGGGCGTGAGCGGTTGCGACTGCGCCGCCAGATGTCGCATGATGTCGGCCTGTTTGGCGGGCAAATGCAACAGGTCGATGCCTTCGGCGATCTTCGCCGTAACCGAAAGCAGCGTGATTTGCTTGGTCGTCTCGCGGTCGCGGACCACGGCAGGCAACACGGCTTCGAGGGCCTGCCCGCGCGTGCAAAGATAATGGTCCGCCATCCATTCGGTCAGGCGCAGCATTACGGGGGTCAGCAAACTGCGGACATCGACAACGGCTGTGATGTGCTTGAGTCGGCGGCGCGGATCACTTTTGGTTTCGAGCCTTACGCAGTAGCCGACTACCGGCCGATCGCCCCGTCCGAATGGTGCTCGAATGCGCCGACCGAGCTCGATCTGGTCGCGCAATGGGTCCGGCACCACGTAGTCGAATGTCTTGTCGGGACCGGTCGGGAACACGACGCCGGCGATCAATTGATCGCCGGAATCATCGGCTTCCCAAGGCGTCGGATCGACTTCGAACAGGCTCTGTTGGCTGGCCATCGATGCGGATTCAAGAAGCTGCTGTACAAACGTGCCGTGGTTGATTAGACAATTTGAGCGGTGGTTTGTCTAATCAGGCGACGGATTGTCGGAGGACTAGCCGCATGCCAAGTGGGTTTTTAGGAGGCCTCGCCGAGGCCGAAGAACCTCCTTGGTGCGTGATGCATTCGTGTTGATCGGCGTCGGCGAAGCTTTCTAGTTTTCAATCGGCGTCAGCGACGCCTCCTACAGTTCGATCGGCGTCGGCGGCGCCTCCTACAGGGATGAAACTTTTTATGCGGCTCGGTATTTACGGCGGAAGTTTCAACCCGGTACACATCGGCCATCTGCTGGTCGCCGAATGCTGTCGCGAGCAGGCGGCCCTCGAACAGGTTTGGTTTGTCCCGCTCTCGGTACCGGCGCATAAACAGACCGATGCGATTGCTCCCGCGCAGCACCGCGTGGAGATGCTACGACTGGCAACCGGCGGGCACGAGGCATTTCATGTTTCGACGATCGAGATCGAACGCGGCGGAGTTAGTTACACCGTCGATACGCTGGACCAATTGCGACGTGAAGACCCGACGCGCGAGTTGTATTTGATACTGGGGGCCGACGCATTGGCCGACCTGCCGGCATGGCGCGACCCGGCGCGAATTTGCGAGTTGGCCAAGTTACTGGTCGTACGACGAGGCGGACTGCCCATGCCCAATTTCGAGGTGCTAGCACCGTTTGCGTCGTCTACGCGAATTGAGCAAGCCAGTGCGGATCAGATCGAAATGCCTGCGATCGAGCTCTCGTCGCGAGAATTGCGGCAGCGCGTAAATGAGGGACATAGCATTCGCTTTCGTGTCCCGCGCGCGGTCGAGAAGTATATTGAGACGCAGGGGCTGTATCGAGGCTAGCAGAACGTTTCTGTAGGGAACGTGCCTCTGTGCCGTTCCGGAACTAGTTGCAATGCCACAACGCCACAGAGGGCGTTTACCTACAGAACCCTAAACACATGGCTTAGCCCGCTCTATGAAACTCCAACACACGTCGCAACGCATCGGTCAACGGAACGCCGGCCGTCGCCGGGTCGATGCGCAACGTCGCGACGACCTGTTCCAACCGCTCGCGCGGCGGTGCCGTGGGGTCGATGAACAGCCATTTTTTACCGCGAATGACACAAGCGGCCCCTGCCCTGCCGCCCAACATGTCTTCGCGAATCTGGTAACCGGCCGCGCGGGCCGCGTCGAGCGATTGCTCCAACAGCTCCACAGTGTGAATTCGTGCGGCATGCGGCGGCTGAATTTTGGCGGCATCCATGCCTATATTCCTGACGGGTGCGAAGGCGATCGCGAAAAGCCCGTCGATTGTAACGCCTTGCGTTTCAGAGTCCGAGATCAATCCGACGATACATCCATTGCGGTAAAACATGCCGTCGTTTGTGGTTAAGGCGACAAGCCGCGGCAGGATAGTCAAGCAAACACTGTCTCAGCAAGCCGGTCAACTTGGCCGGTTCAGGCAATTGAGACGACTGCTTTGAGCCGAATTTTATTCGGCCTAATTAAGTTTGCCTGCCCTGACCCGACGCTTCAGCGAGGCTTGAATCGAAAACGCAATAACTCTCGCTCACGCGTCGGGTTAGAACGCGAAACCGACAGAAACAGTACCAAACAGAAACGGAATGAATTCCGTTTTACGAATAACCTGATGGGAGTCGCCGCATGTCCGTAGGTCACGACAATCATGCCTTACATGCTGCGCATGCCAACAGCGCCGTGCGCGCGTCGGACGATGCGAATCTCGCTAGCGGCCAGCCCGCTCCGCCGAGTCTTGAACAGCAAATCGTGATGCTCAAGCAACAACTGGCGCACGCGCAAAAACTGACGGCATTGGGCGAGTTGGTTAGCACCACGACCCACGAGTTCAACAACGTGCTGATGACGATCATCAACTACGCCAAGCTCGGCATGCGTCATCCCGACGCCGAAACCGCGGCCAAGTCGTTCGATAAGATTCTGACCGCCGCGAATCGCGCGGCACGGATCACGAACGGCATTCTCGGCTTCGCGCGAAATCGCTCGGCGTCGTGCGAACCGACCGATATGGTCAAGCTGATCGACGACACGTTGATGCTGCTTGAACGCGAGATGATGAAGTACCGCGTCAAGGTCGAGCAGCGCATTCTGGCCTCGCCGCCGGCGCTGGCGAACACGAATCAAATTCAGCAAGTGCTGTTGAACGTACTCATCAA
>JAYTAU010000265.1:0-4452 GCA_043737375.1 Planctomycetia bacterium | reverse complement strand
TGGACTAAGGTTTCGGTAGTTTGGCTATTTCGACCCGTTTTCGAACGTGGAGCAATATGCTTTGAGTCTTACAAAATCGGGCTGCCCCTCATGATATGCTATGCATGCGAAACGACGATTTTTCGCGCCTTGGCCTGCAGGACTCCGATGAAGTAAATCGCACGAACCCAAGTCTCGTACTCGGTTCGCTCGTCGGACGAGAGTGTGCCGTCGCAGGATTTGCCGGCCAATTCATCCAGTCGCGATTGCACCTCCACGGACGCTCGCAACGCCGCAATCTGTCGGGCTACGTCTGAAGTAAGACACCGAGTAACAGGATCGATGACCTGATCGAGAACAGCTGTGTTGAGAGTGTTGCTCATGCAGCTATTATAGCATCCGGCATCGCCGGATTAGGTTAATGCCCAACGCAAACAGCTAGTTCCTTACCGCGTCGGTTTCCAAACGCCGGTCAGGTTTGCACCCATGAGATTACGACCCTTGAAGAGCTTGTTGTCCGGAGACATCGAATAGCGACCTTCGAGCGGGCTTCCCGTAACTCGCAGATAAGTAGTCGAACCGGGTGTACTCAAGGCCCACGATGCGCCGGTCTCGGGGTTGTCGATACGCTGGTTGTTATACATGGTGCATACTAACGGCGGTTTGGATTTATCATCGTCGTCCGTAATCGTCCAGGTTCCAAGCGGCAGTACCGGCGATAACTGATATCGGACGGGCACACCGCCGGGAGGGGCGTAGGTGCATTCGAAAGTAGCCGGGTTACGTCGTTCCAGCAGCAAAATTTGCCCTCCCGTTCCGATCTCGATTTGGAAACCATTGCCGACCGTCTCCCAGCGACCGTAGGAAAACCCATTCTGCGTAATTCGCCCGTTGGGATTAAAGCGGATCGTGTGGATCGTCGGACTGGCGTTAGGAATTTGCAGCAGGCTCCTTAGGACATATACACCCGGGACCTGTTCGGTCGCCGCTGGGGAAGCACGCGTCGCGCGCCGTGCCAGAATCGCGATTTTGTGTTTATCGACTGCCGGACGGAGCTCGTCGATTTGCTTGTCGGCCTTGGCCTTGAGCAAGCCGGTTGCGGTCGGCGAAGCTTTTTCGTACCACTCCATGGCGCGAAGTTCGTAGTAAGGTCGGTCGTTGATGCCGACTTTTGCTTTGGACGAGGCCGCCAGCCACTGATCGGCCAGCGCAATTTGATCGGCGGCGGCGACCGGCAACGTCAGTTCTTTTTCGGCCAAGGCTTTCAGATCGGCGTCGGCCGTTTTCATGAAATGCGTCATGGCGGTTTTGATTTCGCCCTGATTGATCCAAAACCAACGGCCGGCGGCCAAATTGGCGTCGGCATCGTCCGGGGCATCTTTCAATTTGGCCAACGCCTCTTTGGCGACTTCGTAGTCCTTCTTGAGAATGCCCAGGTCTTTGACGCGCGCCGCGGCGCTCTTGGCGTACTCGGTATCCTTGGCCTTGCGCGCCGCTTCTTGGGCCACCTTAAAACATTTGATCGAATCGTCGTACAGCGATTCGGTGCAGTACTCATCGGCCAGTTCCACCGCGCCGTCGTGCGTCGCTTTGAGCGCAGGCATTAGATAAGCCGACGCGCTCAGCCGAGTCAACGTCGTCAGACGGTCGATGCGCGAGTCGACTTCGTAGCGCTCGCCGATGGCGCGCGAGGCCTTGATGGCCGTGAGCGCGTCGCCGCATTCGGCGGCTGTGTTTTTAGCCAGGTTCAGCAGAACGTAAGCGGCCACCGGATCGTCTTTGGTTTGATCGCCGTTGGTCAACAGCACGGCCGCCAATGCCGGTTTATCGGTCGGCTTTTTGACGGCGGCAAAATCCTTCTGAAAGACTTCGCGGATTTGTTTTTCGGCGGCTTGCTGTTTGTCGACCGGCGGAACTTTAACACGCTCGGCAACCTTGGCAACCGGCGGCTTGATCACAGGATCGACATTCTTAGGCCCCGCGTTGTTGACGCCATTGGGCGGATTGTTCTTGGCTGGATTGTTCTTGGCCACGACCGGAACATTATTCGACGATTGATCGGGCACCGGAAACGGTGCCAAGTGAATATCTCCTAGACGGAACTCCGCGCCTTGCGACCCCAAAAACGGTTGATTCGTTACGTTGACGTTGTAGGGAGAAGCTTGGTCGATGACACGCTCCAATGCACCCAGGCCGCTCTTGAAAACGACCGTGTTGCCGATCATCGCTTGCACGCCCCAACGACGCACCGACACCACTACCGGCACGCGCTGGTTAGTCAACAGCGATGAACCCGTGTCGACGGCGTCGGTCGGCTGAGTTCCGTCGGGTAGCATGATGCCGTGCCGATATTTATCCCAGCCATCGAGCACCACACCGACCAAGCGACCGTTGACCGGCACGCCGATCACCAGGCCCCCGGTGCCTGATTGCCGCATGACGAACATCCGCAAGTCGTACTCGCCCGGAACGTCCATCGGTACTTTGATCCGGGCCGTAGGATCGTTGTCGCAGGCCAAATCGCCCGCCTGCATGGTCCACATGCCTCCAACGGTATCTCGTCCCACGGAGATGCGCGGAAGCACCTGTGTCGAGCCGGAAGGGGTCACCGAGCCCGGTCCCCACAATTTCGTCGAGACACTACCACCGATGCTGCCAGGATCGTGAAGCACGATGTTATCGAGCGGCAAGTTCTGCATACGGCTGCCCACGCGGCGCGTGATGCGACTACCGGAAGCACCGTCCGAATCGGCAAACGAGGCGATCACGATCGGCCAGTACCCTTCGGTCAGCTTGATCTGGGCGCTCCGGGCAGGTTGATTGGTGTAAGGCAGTACGACTTTACCTCCCACAAAAATTACGTCGCGTCCAAAGCGATTTCCGCCCATAAACCGATAAGTGTCGTCTTGATCGACGCGCAAATACCCTGCGGCCACGACATTTTCCGTCGGGTCGAAATAGAACCGCGCGGCATCGCGCAACAACAGTCGCTCGGCAACCGGTGTTAGCAACTCGCGCGGCAAGATGAACGCACCCGGCTCTTTGTCTTGCGGAGGCTGCTTGGCAAAACGAGTCAGAATCAAGCCTGGCTGCAACTGCTGGGCAATCGGCGACGCAATCGAGAGCACGCGATTGAACGGCTCCGAGGCGGTTTGACCGGGCAATGGCTTGTCGAAGGGCACCTGATCGGCCGCAGGCAACGCAATGCGAAAAGCGTTGGGCTTGATTACATCGTTCGGCGGCGGATCGTCCGTCGTATTTTCGGTCGTGGTGTGATCGACAGTGGGAATCGAGTTTTTACTATTGACGTTGTTCGTGGTCGGGCCGTTAATAGTCGAGATAACGGCTGCGGCTTTGCCCTGTGGGTCGCCAGTCTTTGGTTCGCCGGTTTTTGAGCCGTTGTTGGAATTACCGTTGCCGGACTTGGCCGTGCCGTTGCTCCCGTCGATTTTCGCGGGGTCGTCCGGCTTGGCACCGTTGGGAGTCGAGCCGGCGAGCGGTTTTTTCGCTGGATCTTCGGATTGAAAGAGGTTGATTGCGACTAACAGAATTACGATCGCCAAGACGCCGGCAGCAATTCCGCCGTACAGCAGGATCGGTTGGCGGTTCGTCTGGTCCGAAGGTTCCGCGGTCGTTCGCGATGCGCCGCGATTCGCGACCGACGAGTGGCTCGATCCGACTGGAGAGATGTAAGGCTCGGCAACGCCGAATAAATCGGAAGCAACCGCGGTATGAGACGCTGCGCCCATCGTTGCTGCGGTCGCGGACGCTGCATTAACTGGAGCCGAAGCGTACGGAGGTGCGGCTTGCAGCGGCGGCGGCTGCTTGGCCGACTGCGATTGACCCAGCCGCGCACGCAACACTTCGTCGTAGGCGGGTTTTTTCTCGGGCTTGAGCAGGCAGATTTTGGCGGCGGCCAGTTCGTTGAGCAATGCCTGCGCACGGTCGGCGTGCTTGCTGATACCCATGCCGCGCAGATGCATCATCTGGCGGTCGGCGGCATTGGCAATGACTTTAGGATCGCTCTCGAAGAGCGTCAGACCCAGCAGCCGATAATGGTTCGGCGGCTGCTCGGCCTTGGGGATCCCAAGCCATTGGTGATAGGCGTCAAAGTTGTCCGACATCGGTGGCCCCGCGCGAGTTATGGTTCTGGCGAGCGGCATACCGCGCGCACGATGATCAGCATCGCAAGCGACGAAACATCTGCCGACCGGGCGCCTCTCCTCGCCCCCTACTCTACCATAAGCCGACGGCCGGGGGTGAAGCAAGAGAACGGGGGTCGGATTTAGGATTCAGGGGTTAGGATTTGGGGATTGGGAGTACGGGAGCGATATTCTGTAAGCCCCCGGCAAAGCCGAGGGCTAAGGACCGACAGATAAATAACGTCCCGATTTCGAATCTGCTAGCACGCCGAGAAGCAACTTCCTTCCTTTGCGTCTCTGCGCCTCTGCGCGAGGCTTTTCTTTCGTCCGC
>JAYTAU010000264.1:0-4454 GCA_043737375.1 Planctomycetia bacterium | reverse complement strand
TGAGCCGGGGCGCAAGATTGCCATGTTGGTGCCGGTCATTCCCATCACCAGTCGATCTGGTGCGACAAAGCCGGCCAATTGTCGATGATTGATCCCATTTTGGATGGAGACCAATACGGCCGTTCCCAAATGGGGTGCGGCTTCCTGGATGGCGGCCAATGTGTCTTGCGATTTGACGGTGAACAGCACGTAGTTCGAGCCGGCGAGCTCGTCGATGTTTTCGGCCACTCGAACCGGCGAGTTTCGCGAACCCCAAGGGCCATCAAGAACGACATGCCCTTGCTGCTGCATGGCTTGTCGATGTTCGCCGCGCGCGAACAATCGCAAATCGATTGTCGGGTCGGCATACTTCAGCAGCCCACCCAGCATCGATCCGACCGCGCCCGCTCCTAAGACCGAAATTTTCATGAGCCGGCTAATACTGTTGCATCGAAAGGGTAAAGCTCGTCGAGGTCGCGAACCTGACGGATTGCGGATTCAGGAATCGAATAATTCTCGACCGTGCCGGTAAACAACGAATGTGCCGACCGCGGATTGATGAAGAGCTGTGCGGCGACCTTAGCGGCAGGCAAACAACTCGGCCAATCCTCTGCGCGGCGAGTCAACTCATCCTGGCTGTCGGCAAAGGGCCCCTCGCGTCGTCGAATTTCTTGCAGCCGGTTAAAGAGCTGCCGTCGCGTTGCACCGGCCAGCGCATCTTCCATCAGTGCCAAAAACCCGCTATGAGTGCGGATTCCGACCTGACTCGCCAACACCGGGCCGACCGGTTCGCCCATCGAGACTCGGACCAGTGTCTCGGGCAAGTTGATGCCGGCGAGCAAGGCGTTGACCGGCTCACCGATTCGCGGATTGGCTTCCATGTATTGCGGCTCACCTGACAGCGGCTGCGTGCGATCGTGTTGATAGAAGTACTCGACGAACAGCGCACCATGCCACTGCAAATGCCTTCCTAGCTGTCGCATCTGCTCGATCACAATTGGATGCGCAACGCTCTGACGCACGGTGGATGCTCCGCCGTGGCCGACGACGATCGATTCGAAGCAATGCGCGGCGACCAACTCTCCCAGCTGAAACACCAGTTGCACCGTACACTGACGACCAACTCCTGGCTGTTGAATCAAAAACTCGGACTCCGCGTCGACTAAACCGCCCTCTCGAAATGACTGGTATGCGCTGATCAAAGCTGCTTCGCTCGCGACCTTTCGCACTCCAGTGCCCGCAGTACCCTGCGCCAGTTTGAGGAAGCAAGGGTATTCTCGGGGCAGCCGCAGTTCGGTTTCGCAACGCACTAATTCGGTATGCGGATGCGGAAGTTTCAGCTCTCGCAACAGGCGAATAAAATCGGGTTTGGTCTGAGTCCGATCGATTGCCGAAAAACTGGGCACTGCCAGATGCACATGTCGTGCGAAGACAGCCGCGAACTTTGCGAACAGATATACCTGCTCGTGCGTCGGCAACAACACGTCGTACGGCTTCTCGCGGATCCGCTCTAACACAAACCGCAAATACGTAAGTGGTGCTCGCGCCGCCGACGGGCAACGATGCCAGGCCCGCACAAATCGCGAGAACCGACAGATGCACAGTGCCGACGGATCGACAATTTCAACGTCATGGTGCGGACCCAGACACGACAAAGTTTGCCGGGCCGACATACTGGAACCCTCGGACAAGAGGATTTTCAAACGGCGACTCGCTGGTTGCGACGGTTTTGGCTCCGACATTCGATCTTGATGTTAACTAGCGAGCGACCTTGAAGGGCGGTTCGAAGGAACTACAGTCTAATTGTGGTCCGGCAATGGTTCAATTATGCTAGACCCGCTTGCGGACTAGCAATGGTGCAGCGATTTCGAATGCTCATCGATCAAGGCACGAAGCCGATCTTGTCAAATCAACATGTCGTTCGGCCGTGACGAAGGTTAGGTGCAATATTGATTCGCTGGACATATGTGCAATGGAAGAATCGTGGGGTCGAGCGGTTTCTCGCCGGCGCGGCCCAATGCAGGCAAGTTCAGCAGAACATTCTGCTGGAAAAAATTCGACGCAGCGCCGACAGCGATTTCGGGCGCAAGCACGGGCTGAACGCCATTCGCTCGGTTGCCGACTTTCGCCGCCAGATTCCGCTGACCACTTATGAATATTATCGTCCGTATATCGAACGGGTGAAGGCCGGCGATTTTGGCGCAATGTTCAACGCGGAAAATCGGATTCTGATGTTCGCCATGACCTCGGGTAGTACCGATTCTCCAAAGTACATTCCGGTCACCTCGGCTTTTCTCAAAGAGTATCGCGTTAGCTGGAACATTTGGGGAGTTCGGACCTATCGTGATCATAGCGACCTGATCCAAAAAAAGACGCTTCAACTCAGCAGCGACTGGCAGCAATACTTCACGCCCGGCGGCACCGCTTGCGGCGGCATCAGCGGTCTGGCAGCCGAACAGGCACCGCGGATCTCTCGGCCGATTTTTTTGTTGCCCAAGGCCTTGATGAAAATTCACGATCACACCGCCAAGCAATACACCGCGCTGCGGATCGGACTGGCGTCGCGTGATATCGGCATCATCATCACGGCCAATCCCAGCACTTTGATCGAGTTTGCCCGCTTGGCCGACGCACAACGCGAAACGCTGATTCGCGACATCCATGACGGTACGCTGTCGTCGACGGCAAATGTCGATGCCACGGTGCGCGAGGCGATTCGTCGACCGGTCTGCCGACGCGATCCGCGCCGCGCGCGCGAACTCGAACAAATCATTCGTCGCACGGGCGCATTACTTCCGCGCGACTATTGGCCTCGCCTCTCGACATTGGCGGTGTGGACCGGCGGGTCGGTCGGCGCTTATCTGCCACGAGTCCGCGAACTGTATGGTGACACGGCGTTTCGCGATCACGGCCTTTCCGCCAGCGAAGGTCGCATGACCACGCCTTTCGAGGATGGCACGTCGGCCGGCCTATTGGATTACACATCGCACTACTTCGAGTTTATTCCCGAGGCCGAACACGGCAAAGATAACCCGATTGTGCTCGAAGGACACGAGCTCGAAACGGATCGAAATTACTTCATCGTGCTGAGCACGTCGAGCGGATTGTTTCGTTATCAGATTCACGACTTGGTGCGCTGCGTGGGCTTTCACGGTACGACTCCTCAGCTCGAGTTCCTCAATAAGGGCTCGTATTATTCGAGCGTTTCGGGCGAAAAACTCAGCGAGTTCCAGGTCGTGTCGGCCGTCAAGCAGGCCTTTGCCGAACTGACCTTGCCGTTCGAGGAATTCACGCTGGCACCGGTTTGGGGCGACCCGCCGGGGTATGTACTTCTGGTCGAGCCAAGTGCTCGATTAGGGAGCGAACAAGCACTTACCCGGCGTGTCGACGAACTTTTGAGTACCATGAACTGCGAGTACGCCAACCGGATCGAAACGCATCGCTTGCGACCGATCGTCGTGCAGAGGGTTCCGGCTGGAACCTGGTCGCGCATCAAAGCAGAGAAGCGGGCCCGCAGCGGCAACCCCGAACAGTACAAACATCCCTACTTGGCGAACGACGTGCATTTGGTCGAGCAGTTGTTGAAGACCGGCGCGGCGGTCTCGGTTCCGTCGCTTGAGCGAGTGAATTCGGAATAGTTCGAGTCACTCGGTTGCGATTCGAACTTATATTGACGGTGCCCGAAAAATCCTCGCAGCTTACGCGAAATTACCACGTTTTTGGTGCTGCTCCATGCCCGCCGATTCGCCAACGCCAATTCACCCTGCGCTCCGAATCGTGCGTTCGCGTTTCGTGCAAATGTTGGTCGTTGTACTGACGGTCGGTATCGCGATGATCTATTGGGTCGACTCGATCGGCGGAGTACTCGAATTTCGCAATCGGTTTGGCAACTCGGCGCCGCTGGTCACCATTCCGTTCCATGCCGTCGTTTCGTTGACGCCGTTTCCATCGTTTGTGTTAAGCATGGCCAACGGCACGCTGTATGGGTTCGCGGTCGGTGCCGTCGTCAGTTGGATCGGCTGGTACATCGCGGCCTTTTTGCAATTCGGACTCGGTCGTCGGGCACGCCGCGACTTCAATCTCGAAACGTCCGTCAGCCACCTACCGACATTCTTGACGCGCATTCCGGTCGGGCATCCGGCATTCATGATGGGCTCGCGAATGGTCCCTTGGTTGGGCGGGCACGTAGCCAACTTCGTGCCCGGTGCGGCAGGCGTCTCCTGGTCGCGTCACGCCTGGTGCGCGGCAATCAGCATCATTCCCGGCGCGGTCATCGCCGCAGCGATCGGTGCCGGTTTGTGGTAGGCGAAAGCTCTTGTGGGGAATGCCCTGTGTGACATTCCGAATACCGCGATTCAGGCTATGACTTCAACGAGGCATCCTTCGTCAACACGATTGCCTGCCGCTGGCCGTCCGTAAAGCATTTCGGTTACAATTGGACAGCGGACTTCATCGCTTGCGCCCGTAGCTCAATT
>JAYTAU010000263.1:0-10883 GCA_043737375.1 Planctomycetia bacterium | reverse complement strand
GGATGCAACAGCAGGCTTTTGACGCCGAGTTGCCAGGTGCGAAGGTTGAAGAGGTACATGCGAGGAGGGAGGTTTTGCGATCTAGTCGTTCGCTCGGTCAAACCTCCTAGCGAAACTCAGGCCGGTGCCCAAGGCCCCGTGCCCTATGGCTTGACCCGGGCGGACTACAAACGGCTGACCGATATTCCCACGGTCAAGAATGCGTTGCGAATTCGCGAGATTCGCCGCCAGTTTCGCTACAAAGACCGCTTGCTCGACGGCCGACTCGTGGCCTGTACGCCGGACTACATGCAGGCCACGCAACAGTCGATCGACGTCGGCAGTTTCATCACCACGCCCAACAACATCAATCTACAGAACGTCTGCGTGCTAGCCGCCCGCACGGCCGCCACCCTGTTCCCTTTCGAAGATCCGATCGGCAAAGAGATTCATGTCGATGTCGATTACTACACGGTCATCGGCGTGATGAAGCCGCGCACATCGTCGGCGGGCATCGGCGGCTCGTTGGCAGCGCAGGATTTCGACAAGGATGTGTATGTGCCCATCGAAACGTTTTGGAAACGTGTCGGCGATATGGTGATCACCCGTAGCGCCGGCGCATTCGAGGGCGAAGTGGTCGAGCTGAGTCAGGTCACGCTGCGCGTCGATCATGTCGACAACGTGGTCAAGACCGCTCAAACCGTCGAACGCACGCTCAAGACCACGCATCGCAACGCCGACTACGCAGTCACCGTGCCGCTGGAACTGCTCGAACAAGCCAAGACCACGCGGATGATGTTCATCGTGCTCTTGGGGTTTATAGCGGCAATTTCGCTCGTGGTCGGCGGCATCGGCATTATGAACATCATGTTGGCCACGGTCACCGAGCGCACCCGCGAGATCGGCATTCGCCGCGCCCTGGGTGCCAAGCGCCGCGACATCACGCGGCAGTTTTTGGCCGAGACGATGGTCCTCTCGGCCGTCGGTGGTGTGACCGGCATTCTCGGCGGGCTGACTTGCCAGCCGTTCATCTCGGCGGCCCGTACGTTCCTGGAGTCGTTCTTCCCCAAGGCGATGGCCAATTTGCCCGACCTGGTCAAGTCGGTCGAGCCCGAGATCGTCGGCTGGTCGATTCCGCTGGCGTTCGGCATATCGGTGGCCGTGGGCGTGCTGTTTGGCATCTACCCGGCCATTCGCGCGGCAAAAATGGACCCGATCGAGGCGCTGCGACACCAGTAAGCTAAGCATCGATTTCCCAGGCTATTTCCTAAACGCGGTGATTGCATAAGCCGCAAAGTAGTACAGGCTTTTGACCATCGAGAGCCGCTCGTGTTTGCGGTAGATGTTCCATCGCCAGGATGCCGCCTTGAGCTTGTTCGAAGAGCGTGATTTTCCGTGTACTCGGTAGGCTGCCAACGATAAATTCAACCCTGCGTTGCTGGGGTTATTCTTGATCAACTTCAACCATAATACATAGTCTTCGTGCTGGACTGCATCGAATGCAATCGGCACGGTGTACTGATGTCGGTCCAACATTATGGAAGGACAGCCCGTATTGTTGTTTTGTAGTAGGCTGTGATAGCTGATTTTGTTTGGGACAATTCTTTTCGATTTGATCAACTCTCCGAGATCATCGATGACATCCAAATCGTGAAAACACATGGCCAGATTGTGTGTTTTCATATAGTCGATCTGTTTGCTCAATTTACCGCCGTACCAAATATCATCGGCATCTAAAAACGCAATATATCGGCCGCGACCTCGCGAAATGCAGGCGTTTCTATTTTGTGCGACATGCAGTAGCGTGGGTTCCGAAATTACTCGAATCCGCGCATCTTGATTCGCATAGTCCGAGGCAATTTCAAGCGTGTCATCGCTACTCTTCGCATCGACGGCAATCAGCATCTCCCAATCACTGAACTCCTGTGCCAGTGCGCTATCGATACAGGCAGGCAAAAATTTCGCCGCGTTGTAAGCCGGAGTAACGATAGTGACCTCCGGATGATGGGTCGAAGTATTCATTCGAATTCGGCGTCGCTATTTATATTCGAGTAATGCTGCATCGCATCAGCGTGGTTCAAGCATGAATTGACATGCTCATAGGCCAGCCCATTATGGACAAACATTCGCCCTTTACCAGTCACCCGGGATCAGGCACCACACAGCGGCTTCAATGAACGGATCAACCGCTCGATCATTTCCGGGGTGTGTCCGCTGCTCAGACTGATCCGCAGTAGCGATTCGCCCTGCGGGACCGACGGCGGTCGAATGCCGGGCACCAGGAGCCCTTGCTCGCGCAACTGTGCCGAAAGCTGCATCGTGCGGTTAGCGTCGCCGATGTAGATCGGGATGATTTGGCTAACCACCTTTTGCCGTTCGCTTGGGCCGACGTTCCAGCCTTGATCGACCAGCGCCGCACGCAATTGCGCGGCTGTAGCCAACAGTCGAGTTCGTCGCTCTGGCTCGGATTTGACGATGTCGAGCGCCGTCAAAGCGGCGGCTGCGTTGGCCGGCGGCCCTGCGGTCGAGAACACGTACGATCGCGCGCGATTGAGCAACCAGTCGATCAGACTTCGGCTTCCGACGACAAAACCGCCGGCGCAACCCAGTGTCTTGCTCAGTGTGCCGATCCGGATCTGCACGCGATCTTCGACGCCGAACTGCTCGCACAGCCCGCGACCATGCTCACCAAACACGCCGGTGGCATGCGCTTCGTCGACCAGCAACATGCAAGAATGTTGTTCGGACAGCGTGGCGATCTTATCCAGCGGAGCGATGTCGCCATCCATGCTGAACAGGCTATCGGTCACAATCAGCCGCCGGCGATAATCGCGTGTGCCACTGGCTCCGCCAGTGTTTTTCGAGCCGGTATGGTTAGAGATTCTTAACAACTCTTCGAGATGTGCCATATCCAAGTGCCGATAAATCCGCACATCGGCGCGCGACAGTCGGCAGCCGTCGATCAGGCTGGCGTGATTTTTCTGATCGGCAAAAATGCAGTCACCGCGCTCGGCCAGCGCGGCCACGGCTCCTGTATTCGCGGCGTAGCCTGAGGGGAAGACCAGCGCCGCTTCGGTCGCTTCGAACTTGGCCAGCGCAGTTTCCAGTTGCGCGATCGATGCGGAATGGCCGGTGATCAAGGGGCTGGCACCCGAGCCCCAGCCTTCGCGGTCGATGGCGTTTTTCGCTGCCGTTGCCAGGCGCGGGTCGGCCGCCAATGCCAGGTAATCGTTCGCGCCGAAGTTGATCAGCTTGCGAGGTGTTTCATGATCGCGATGCGTTTCAAGATCACTGCTCGGTTCGATGGTCGGCCCTTGCTTGCCGGCGTGCGTGGTCAAATGCCGCTGCAGGCTAGAAGCATCCAGCCGCATTAGTTCGACATCGATCCATGCTAACGGGTCAGGCATTGAAAAGTGTCTCGCGCAAAGGCGCTAAGGACCGACCGATAAATAACATCCCGATTTCAAATCTGCTAGCACGCCGAATTATGTGCCGCCTTGCATAAAAACCCGGAAGTTATTTATCGGTCGTCCCTAAGTAGTTCTTTGCCACGGAGACGCGGAGGCACGGAGAAAAAATGATCTGAAACGCGAGCGATTCATTAACTAAACTTTTTTCGCTTCTCCAGGACTCCGCGTCTCCGTGGTTCATTACTTCATAGGTTTCGGTGTGGAACGACTCCTTGACGTCCTTGCGCCTTGGCGCGAGGCTTCAGGTTTCGGCGAGGATTGCGAGAGTTGCATAACTGTTCGCCACTCATCGGCGCTGACGGGTTGCACGCTTAACCGCGAGCCCTTGCGCAGCAGTTCCATTTTGGCAAGTGGCTTGACCGCGCGCAGTGAATCGAGAGCCAATGGCTGTTCAAAGATCTTATCAAGCTGGATATCGACCATCTCCCAAATCGGATTGTCGGTCGTCGATTTCGGGTCGTAATGTCCCTCTGCCGGATTGAGCGCCGTATGGTCGGGGTAAGCCTCGCGCGCGACCGTCGCCGTGCCGGCGATCGCTGGCGGATCGATGCTCGAATGATAGAACAGAATGCCGTCGCCCTTTTCCATTTCGCGCATGAAATTACGAGCCTGATAATTTCGCACGCCGTCCCAAAAGGTGGTCTTTCGCGGGCACTTGGCCAGGTCTTGGATTGAAAAACAACCCGGCTCGGTTTTCATCAACCAATATCGCGGCATAAAATGATCTCAATAAATCCGAAGATGTCAAACGCCCGTCGGCCCGCCATTCTATACAGCAACTTCCTTCCTTTGCGTCTCTGCGCGAGGCTTTTATTCGCCCTTCAGCCCGCCGGCTTGGCATTATTCCGCGACATGTCACAAATTCCCGAAAATGCGGAATAAATCCGTGCTAAACTTGTGCGACATTTCTTCGTTAACCCAAGTGCGGATTGCACTTCGGTAACGGTGAGCGATCGAATATCGCGCGAATTATTCCGCATATTGCCATGCTTTAGTGCGCATTTACGCCTGATTGTTTCGCCGGTGGGATGGGTAGACGCAGAGTCATGCACAATAGAGTTTACCGCACCTGCCGGCCTGATTTCAATGCTGCCGTAGGACGGAATTCATTCCGTCTTGCAGCATCGATCGACCAAACGCAAACGGAATGAATTCCGTTTTACTTTCGTAGGTCAGGCTGGTGTGAGCGTCTCGAAAGTAGATCGGAATTTTTGTTGGGCACGATATGCCGTGAAGCCTTCAGCCCACGGCAAAGCCGGGGGGCGGAGCAAAATTGCGTGACAGGAGTTACATAAGTCGCAACGTCCGCGCTCAGCACAATCCCCCGGCAAAGCCGGGGGCTGATCACGGATCGTCGCCGACTCGGGACAGCATCTACAAATCTGACGCTCACACGTCTCGCGCCAAGGCACCAAGCAAGAAAGTTCGGGTGACAAAATCTAATTGACCAATGGTAAACGGTGGCAAGAGGCTTGGGACCAAGCTCTCCTTAGGACCGGTCGAAAAATAACTTCCCGATAATCTCGCCCCCCTCACCGCTAGTTCCTCGCCGCCTCTCGCAGAGGGAGAGGGGTTAACAAGGAAGTTATTTTTCGTTCGCCCCTTAGCCCACCAATCTCAAGACTTTAGCCGCAAGCTTCGCAACCGTTTTTTACTTCGACCGCTAATTATTTCTCCGTGCCTCCGCGTCTCCGTGGTAAATTGTTTTCCTTTCCGCCGTTGCGTGAGACTCAACTAATTTTGTCAGGTTTAAATGTCCGATCCGATCAACCCCCACGACATCTGCCCGCGGCCGCAACGGTTGCCGCCGCTGTCGACCGCACCGCTTTCCAATCCGCTTTACCTGTCGTCGGTCTATCGCTGCGAAAGCCCCGATCAGGCCGATGCGGTGTTGACCGGGCAGGTGATCGATGGCTTTCACACCGGCTACGGCTACAGTCGCGACGGCCATCCCAACGGCGATCTGCTGGCCGAGAAGTGCCGCCAACTGCACGGCTCGCAGCGGGCCATCGTCGCCGCGTCCGGCATGGGCGCATTGGCCATTGCATTGCTGTCGCAATGTCAGACCGGCGATCATGTGGTTCTGAGCAATCGGCTGTACGGCCGGTCGTTCGGCCTGTTCGTGCAAGAAGCGGGCCGCTTGGGCATTCGTAGTTCCGTCGTCGATACCAACGACTTGGCGGCAACCGCGGCGGCGTTTAACGCGCGAACTAAGCTACTGCTGGTCGAGACGATCTCGAACCCGCTGTTGCGCGTGGCCGATCTGACAGCGTTGGCCGAAATAGCGCATCGGCATGATGTACAGTTGTTTGTCGACAACACGTTTGCTTCACCGGTGGTCTGCCGGCCGATCGAATGGGGCGCGGATCTGGTTCACGAGAGTCTGACCAAGATCATGAACGGTCATAGCGACGTTGTGTTGGGATTACTCTGCGGCAGCGAACAGAATTGGTCACGCGTGGCGGATGTCGCTTCGATCTGGGGTCTGACCGCCGGGCCGTTCGACTGTTGGCTGGCGGCGCGCGGTATTAGCACGTTGCACCTGCGCGCACAGCGTGCCGGTGACAACGCGCTGGTCGTCGCCGAATTTTTGCAGAGTCAGCCTGGCATCGACGCAGTGCATTACCCAGGCCTGACGACTCATCCCGATCATGCGTTGGCACGACGGCAGTTTGGCCGGCACTTTGGAAGTATGGTCACATTCACGTTATCCGGCGGTCGCGCGGCCGCCGTGCGTTTTATTCAAGGCTGTGTCGAGATTCCGTTCTGCCCGTCGTTGGGCGAAGCGGGCACGACGCTCAGTCACCCCGAGTCGACCAGCCATCGGGGAATGACCGCAGACCAGCGGGCCGATCTCGGCATCTTCGGCGGAACGATTCGATTGTCGGTTGGGACGGAGTCGGCGGAGTTCATCGTGCAGGCGCTAAGCGGGGGACTGAGCGTACAGTGAGTTCCGCGCGTGGGGCGGATCGAAAGCGTGAAAGCGTGAGATGGGAAAGCGTGAGATGAGAGTTACGGGTCGGCGCTCGCGAGTCATTCGGACGTCCTCCTTCGCGCGCCACCGCGGGCGGGCCGATGGCCGCGCCGCTAAGCAGCCATACGCATTTAAACGGCCTGCTCACGTTCGCCCCTCGCTCGTCAACTCGGGTCGGCCTAGAATGTGCATGCGTTCCCTGATCCCCGACCCCTGATCCCCGACCCCTTCCGGCTCGATGTTTCCCTTCGCCGACAACAACCCGACGCATCGCACGGCGTTTGTCACCTATGCCATCATTCTGGCAAATGTGCTGTCGTTTCTGTGGGTTGGCCGGCTGAATGAGCAAGACCAAGTCATAGCCACGGTCAAGTATGGATTTATTCCTGCGCGCGTGGCGCAGTTGCGCGATCCCGAGCTCGTGGTCGATGTGCCGGTGGGTCAGGAATTGGTCGAGCGCGCCGGAGCCGTGCCCGCGAAAAAAGTCGTCGCGATTCGCGTCTTACCCGACAGCGGCGACATTTACCGCTCGGTGTTCACGTGCATGTTTCTGCATGGCGGTTGGATGCACCTGATCGGCAACATGTGGTTTCTGTTTATCTTCGGCAACAATATCGAAGACCGGCTGGGACACGTCGTGTATCTGGTGTTTTATCTGCTGGGGGGATTGGCGGCAACCGCCGCGCATTGGGCGACCGATCCGTCGAGCGCGATTCCGGTGATCGGGGCGAGCGGTGCCGTGGCGGCGGTGTTGGGCGCATATGCGGTCACGTATCCGTTTGCGCGAGTACACACGTTGATCTTTCTGTTTATCTTTATTACCGTGATCGACTTGCCGGCACTGGCCGTGTTGGGCTTTTGGTTCCTCGGGCAATTGTTGGAGTACGTCGGCACACTGCGGATGAACGTGAACGGCGGAGTGGCGTTTGCCGCGCATATCGGCGGCTTCGTGGTGGGCGCGGTTCTGATGCCGCTGCTGCGACGCTTGATTCCGCCCGACGGCCCAGCGGTCGAGATCGTCGGCGAGAAAAATTCTGCCGGCCGCGGTTTTGGCAGGCGGTGGTAGAAGAAGCGAGGCTGGGGGTGTGAGGCTGGAGGCTGGGGGTGTGAGGCTGGGGATTCGGGACTGGGGGCTGGGAAGTGCGGAGCGCGGAGTTGGAAGTGTGGAGTGGCGGAGTCACCGCCGACGCCATGTTCATTACTCCGCATTTCGCACTTCAAACTCCGCACTCATTTGTTTGGTCTGTTAAATTAGTTGGGTCGTCACCTTCATTCCCCACTCCCCATTCCGAGTTCCTCTCGTTCCTCCGCCATGCCTCGTCGCGCGATTCGCAAGCCCAAGACCGATCTTGATCTCTCGCGGCATTTCAAGGAGCAAGAGTCGCTGCCCACGCCCTGGGATGCGGCGGCGCTGTTCGAGCGCGATCTACCGCTAGAAGTCGAAGTCGGCAGCGGCAAAGGCCTGTTCATCGTCAATGCCGCAGCGAACCAATCCGAGCGTAACTTTCTGGGCATCGAGCTGGCGCAAAAATACGCCCAGTACAGCGGCACGAAACTGGCCGCGCGCGGGCTGACCAATGCAGTGCTGGTCCACGGCGATGGGCTAAAGATTTTTCGCGAGCTATTTCCGACGGCCGCGCTCGCCGCCGTGCATGTGTATTTTCCCGACCCCTGGTGGAAAGCGCGGCATAAGAAACGTCGCGTGCTCAACGCTCCGTTTTTGCGCGATGTCGAACGCACGCTACTGCCGGGCGGCAGCTTACACTTTTGGACCGATGTCGAAGAATATTTTCGAACGACGCTCGAACTGATAGCACAAGTGACCACGCTCGAAGGTCCGCTGAGCGTGCCCGAGACGCCGGCGTTGCATGAGTTGGATTACCGCACGCATTTCGAACGTCGCACGCGCTTGAATTCCGAAGCGGTGTATCGCGCCGAATTTCGCAAGCCGGCAGAATGAGGCTGGAGGTGTGAGACTTGAGACTGGGGACTGGAGGTTAGGGATGCGGGGCCAGCAGCTACTTGAACCGCACTTCCGCACCGTTCATTCCTCGCTCTATTGCGAAACGAAAGCGGCCGGGGTAAACCCGGCCGCTCGCTTGAATTAATTTTCGCACCCCGAGTCCCCAGCCCCTATCCTCACTTCAAGTCTTCGAACACCGTGGCACTTTGTACAACCGTGGCACCACCCTCGCGATAGGTCACACTGGTGTAGCCTCGGAAGCACTTCAACACGTCGAAGGCCGTTTTCATTTCGCTGAACACAAACTTGGCTTGGAAGTTGTTTTCGACTTCTTTCAGGGCTGCGTTCACATCCTGGCCCGGTTTGATCGAGGCCATGTTGTAACGCACGGCAAAATCCACCCACGGGCTGGCGGCGTCGATCAGGCCCGCAAAGTCGAAGTGTACGACCGCGCCGACCGGTTTGCCGGTTCGCAGCGTGGTGAGCGTTTTGAGCGGCGTCGGGCTGAGAATGCGTTCGGTCTGCTTGGGTGAGAACGAAGCCACGGCCACGCTCTTGCCCACTCCGGCGTTCGGCAACAATTGCTTATCGAGTCCTGCTTCGGCCGGCAAGACATAGGCGTAAACCTCGCCGCCGCTGACGACGCGCTGCTCGGGTTTGGGCACGTTATAGCCGGCAGGAATCGCACTGGGGTCCAGTTCGCGAACCTTATCGACCACGGCTTGCGCGATCGAACGATATTCGGCAAACGCCTTCTTGAACAAATCGGCGTCGCTCACACCTAACACGATCGCCGGCTCGATCATCGGCAACGGCTTGTCGAGCTTGGGCATGTCCTTGTGCCATTGCGGGCTGGTGATCTTGGCATCCAGCACGAATGCCGATTGGCCGTCGGCCAGTGCCGGAATCAGCATCGTGCGCGTGGCGTTATCGAGCCGTTTGAGCTGCGGCAGAGCAAATTCCATCGCTTGCTTGAACTTTTCTTGCTCGTCGTCGCTCATTTGCGGCACGGCCTGGTCTTCGAAGTAACCGTAACTCTTTTTGATCCACTTCACCAACAAGTCGTAATCCTTCGGCGAGTACTTTGCTCGCCCGATGATTGCCAACAGCGGCGCACCGCCCACATGATCGACCATCGTCAGGGGCTTACTGTCATCGAGCACCAGATTCTCGGTCCAATCGTAGGTAAAGCCCTCGTAGCCGCGCGGGGTTAAATAGCTAAACCCCATCGACGCACCGGGATCGGGAACAAATTGTTTCAAGTCTTTTGCCAGCAGTTCGATATCGGCGAGAACCGCCTTTTCGACCTCCTCGTCCAATTCGGCCGAGGGCAGCAGTTCTCCCGCCATTTCGACCAACCCGTCGAGGTCTTCTTTTTTCGTGGCGACCGTGGCGTGCATCGCTTTGCTCATATAGCCCACGCCGACAATCGGCTTCGACAGATGTTCACGCAGCGGCTTGAGTTCGGCCGAGTCGATCAACAGCGGCCCCTTGCCCAAGGCCGCCAAGTGATCGTTGTTATTGCCGATCGAAATCAGTAGATATCCGTCCTTCACACCAATGCTGACGGCGATCGTCAGTTCTTGAAGTTGTTGGCGCAGAGCGCGATAGTCGCCCGGGTTGGGTTCCAAATCGTCGAAGGGAATCTGATCCCAAGGAATCATTTTGCCGTCGCCCGAGAGGGTCAGGAACTCGGCATCGCCGACGCGCACGCGCTTGAAGCGGTCTTTGAGTTCGGGCACATCTTCGGCGGCCTTGACCACGAAGGCTTCGAGTCGTTTGAGTTGAGCCTGGGCACGGGCGATCGATTTGTTGTTGAGTTTGAAGCCGATGACGAAGTCGGGCACCACGACGTTCTCGAGATTCTCATTCAAGCTTTCGAGGACTGCCATCGCGGCGACTTGCTCTTGATCGACGGCTCCGAACGGGTCGAGCAGCCGGCTGAACATCGGCGCGAAGCGGGCCGAGTTCATCGCTTCGAGGGCGACACCCGTGAACCCCGCAAACGACTTATCGCCGTACAAGAAAACTTCGTCCGAGACCCCGTCTTTGAGCAGTTCGATCAGTTCTTGGTTTTCAGGCTGCTTGTACCATTCTTGGTACTGCTGCATCGGCCCGCCCGCGGTATTCATTTGCATTTGCGCGCCGGCGATCCCGAGTTGAAGGCTGGGCATACCCATCAAAGTGGCCCAGGCCTTGCTCTTCAGTAAAATGTCGACCTGCTGTTGGAGCCGCAGGCTGCTGGAATAAAAGGCGGCATCCGCAGGAATAAAATCCAGCGAGTTGCCGAGCTTCTCGGCCGCGAGCGCGGGCCGCGCGACCAGCGAGCCCATGATTAGGGTGATCGCGAGTAAAACCGTCGTGATCATTCGACCGGCGATACGGCGTGCGACCGAGTTGGATTGAAAGGCCATGTGTAGCTCCTGCGTCTATGAAGTTATGTGGAGTCGTTTGCGTAAAAACAGCGAGCGGCTGGGTTTATCCCGACCGAGAAATG
>JAYTAU010000262.1:0-1703 GCA_043737375.1 Planctomycetia bacterium | reverse complement strand
GATAAACGGCCCCCATCGCAACCGGTCGCCCAGCTCGACTTCTCTCAAAAGCTGCAAGTCGTCTGCTTTGAATACGGCCAAGCGTCGGTTCTGGGTGCCGGCAAAAATATGATTGCCTAAACAAACCAATGGACCGCGTAGCAGAGACTTCGTTTCGGTTTCGTCGGCAGCGACCAACCGCGGCGAGGGCTGTAGCTCAAGTTGAATGCGATATAGTCGACGCCGGCCGTCGCTCAGGAACAAGTCTGAACCCGCGGGAAACGCCGCGATTGATGGTGCCGGCGGTTCGTCCTGCGCATGATAGGGCAATTGAAACGATGCTGCCGCAGGTTCGCCCGACGATACGTTAAGCAGCAGCAATTGTCCCGAGACGCACGGAATCAGCAAATGCTCACCGAGAAATGCCGGCTTCGACGCCACGCGATCGAACAGCGGAATGGTTCTAGCGGCTGCGGTAGCTGTCGAGCTTGAACCGACTACCGTTATGTTGCCGGCGTTTCGACTCATAATCACAGAATATAAGTCACGATCGATCCGGTAGTCTTCCAATTTGTCATCGATTGCGTGATTGCGCGTGACGACTGCCGCGGTCGTACCTGCTTTGAACAAACTCGTTTCGACTCGGAGTAGATTGTTCACCGTCGAGCCGATCGCGGTGCGCATCACCTGGCCTGATGCCAAATACACGTTCACCGATTGCTCCTCGTGTTCTACGGGACTTCCGGCCGGTGGAATACCGAGATCGGTCTGCCATGTTGTTTCGCCGCTGTTGCGCAGCAAGCGGGTGAGCCGAAAGCCATGGCCGCGTTGCAATTGTCTCGCAACGATGATCGAGTCGTCGACAAACGACGGCCTGGCCATGATGCGTTCGCCGCTGCAATACTGAGCGATGGGCCGCAATTTGCGAAATTGATCGACTGACGGAGTCTTACCTTCAACAAGGGAAGCATTTCCCTCGGTATTGGAAACCTTGCCGCGGGCGGTCAACGCAATAGAAACCTGGGCGCTCAGATCAAAGTGTCGAACGCCGTCTCCCGTCGCCCAAAGTTGGTCTTGATGCCGGCTAAGCGCGGTCAGCGCATTTCGATTATCGGAGCCAGGGTTGGCGTCTGCCTCGTCGCTATTCCCCAACTCGACGGCAAACGATGCGAACGGCGGCTGCCCAGATTGCGATGACTTGGCAACAAGCGTGGTTCGACCATCGATCGCTTGCAGCAGCGTTGCCGATCCGAATCGCAGCGCGCCGGCAACTATCGGACCCGCGACCGACAACTCCTGCACGGGCTTGAGCGCATTTGTCGAGGCGTCGATCGAGTAAATATGCACTGTCGAGGCACTCAGCTCTCGGTTTTCGATCACCAGCAGATGCTCGTCCACGACGATCGGAGGTTGTTGGATCGTACCGGCAGCATGTCCTAGATGGATCGCCTGGCGACACGACAAATCTTTGGCATCCAAAACGAACAGCGATCCACACTCGGCAACGATGGCTAACGAGCGGGCTTGCGGAAGTACCGCCGCGCCGGTCGACCAACGCACGGGAAACTTTGCGACAGCGACTTTTCCGCCGATTTCGTTGCCGATTGGAGCTAGTGGAAACTTCAGCACGTCGCCGGCTTCCGTCGCAACATAAAGATGTTGATCGACAACGACCGGCGGGCCGACCGGCGAATCACCCAGGGGGAATCGCCATCGTAAAGTTC
>JAYTAU010000261.1:0-1704 GCA_043737375.1 Planctomycetia bacterium | reverse complement strand
CAACTTCCTGGGCGAAGGCGACCGCCAAGTGCGCGTCGGCTACATTCAAGAAACGCCCGTTTGGAAAACCAGTTATCGGCTGGTGCTCGATGACGATGAGGCGCCCTTCTTGCAAGGCTGGGCGATCGTCGAGAACACGACCGAGGAAGACTGGAAGGACGTGGCGCTATCGCTGGTGAGCGGCCGCCCGATTTCGTTCGTGATGGACCTGTACGACCCATTGTACGTGACTCGGCCGGTGGTCGAGCCGGAACTGTACGCGTCGCTGCGCCCGCAAACCTACGGCCAGGATTTAGCGAAGGCCGATGGCGAATTCCGCAAGCAAGTGGCGGGTAAAGGCGGCGGCAATGGCCGCGGCCGAATGCTCAGCCGCAATGCGGCGCGCGAGGAAAAAGCCGCTGAGCAAGCCGAAGCCGGGCTGGCTTTCGACGCGCCTGGCGCTCCCCCCGCCGACGGATTGGCTCGGGCCATGGACTTCAAACAGAGCGTGCAATCGGTGGCTCAAGCGCAAGATGTCGGCGAACTTTTTCAATATGTCATCGCCACGCCGGTCAATCTGCCGCGCCAACAATCGGCCATGCTGCCGATCGTAAATGACTCGGTGAAGGGCGAGAAAGTTTCGATCTACAATCCCAGCGTGCAGCCCAAGCATCCGCTCAACGGCTTGCGGTTGACCAATTCGACCGACTTGCATCTGATGCAAGGGCCGGTCACCGTGTTCGACGGCGGGACGTATGCCGGCGATGCCAAGATCGAGGACTTGCAGCCGGGCACCGAGCGATTGCTCAGTTACGCACTCGATCTCGATACCGAAGTCGCTCCGCAAATGCATGGCAACCCGGAGCAACTGCTCGGCGTGTCGCTGGCTAAGGGAGTGCTGCATGTCACGCACAAGCACAGCCGCACGCAGAAGTATCTCATCAAGAACTCGGGCAAGCAGGCCAAGAAAGTGTTGCTCGAATATCCGGTCGATCCAAACTGGACGCTGGTGACGCCCAAGGAAGCGTCCGAGAAGACTCGCGACATGTACCGCTTTGCCGTCGATGCCGAGCCGGGCAAACCAGTTACTTTCGAGGTGCAGGAAGAACGTACCGAAAGCCAGCAATTGGCATTAACCAATCTGGACGACAACACAATCCTGTTTTACATCAATCGCAAAGTCACTAGCGACAAGGTCAAGGCCGCGCTCGAGGAAGTCGTGAAGCGCAAGACCAAACTGGGTCAAATCGTACAAGCGAAACAACGGGTCGAACAGCAAACGGCGGTCATCAGCCAGGAGCAGGATCGCATCCGCCAAAACATGGCGCAGCTCGATCGCAACACCGATCTGTACAAACGGTATGTAAAGAAGTTCGGCGACCAGGAAGACGCCGTCGAAAAATTGCGCCTACAGATGCAAACGCTGATCGAGGAAGAAGCGGCAATGCGCAAATCGTTGGACGAGTATCTGCTAGGGCTGGACTTGAGTTAGTCCCGGACAGGGTTACCCTTGGGGAGGTCCATCTGTCCGCGCGGTCGCGGTTTGCTTCGCGCCGAGAAATCGTTGCAGCCCACATGGCTGTCACAATCTGAAGCTAATCTTTGGAACAATCCGACTTTTGTTCGCTCGGATGCATCGACGCTAGCAGCCGTCCGATGATTCGATTAGTTCCGCACGGTCGCGGATCATCCGCGTTCTCGGCGGGCAGTCGCAATTCAGAACGG
>JAYTAU010000260.1:0-4480 GCA_043737375.1 Planctomycetia bacterium | reverse complement strand
TAAAGACGGCATGCGCAAGAGCATGGTCTCGCTGATGCCTAGCGGGCTGTTGAACGACGCCAAAGATCAAGAGCTGGCCGACTTATACGAATATTTGCAGACACTGAAGAAGTGAGCCGCGAGGCTTGCGGCTAAGGATCGGAGGCTGGGCGAATGGTAATTGGGATCGGCGAGCGACCGGGTTTAGCCCGGCTGTAATTGCAATCGAACGGAGTAATCATGGAAGATGCGCGCGTAGTCAAGCCGTATGCCGGATCAGCAGGTACGACCAGCATCGCGGTGCCCACGAGGGCGCGACGCCGGCTCGGCTGGCTTTATCCGGCCATCATCATGTTTCTGCTCGGAGCCATCGGCTGGGCCTGGCTGAATCGCGAGAATGAACGCGGGTTATCGACCATTCTAACCATGGCGGCTTCTTCGCTGATCGTGCTTTCGACAGTCGTCTGGGCCATGTTTCAACAGCGCTGGCCGGCGGCGCTGCGGTTTGGTCCGTTGATGTTGATGATTGCGAGCCTTGTAGTATTTATCGTCTGCTTCAAAATCGTTGGCTTCACCGGAGCCATGCGGCCGGTCGTCGTCAGTCGTTTTTACGAGCGCGAAGAACCGGCCCCGCCGTCCGACGGAGACATCAAGCAATCGACAGGCACCAGCGCCGCAACGTTTGTCCCTGTCGACCCGATCACGCCCGAGACCGATTATCCCAACTTCATGGGCCCCAATCGCGATCAAATCATTTCGTCGGTCGCATTGGCGCGCGACTGGACCGCTCTGCCACCCAAGCTAATGTGGAAACAGCCGATCGGGCTGGGCTGGTCGGGGTTCGCGGTCGTCGGCGACAACGCCATTACGCAAGAACAGCGTGAAGAGAGCGAAATGGTGGTTTGCTACGAATTGAAGACCGGCCAAATTCGTTGGACGCATTCGAACCCGGTGCGATTTCAACAAGCTCCCGGCGGCATTGGCCCACGAGCCACGCCGACGATTTTTCGCGGTCGCGTGTTTACGCAAGGCGCTACCGGTATTCTGGATTGCCTAAACCTGGCGACGGGTGAACTGCTATGGTCCAAGAATGTGGTTGAAGAAAACAATGCTAAGAATTTGTTTTGGGGTAAGGCCAATTCGCCGGTTATTTTGGATGAGCTGGTTCTGATTAGCGTTGGGGGGACCGAGGGTCGCTCGCTCGTCGCTTATCGACAAGATAGCGGCGCGATCGCCTGGCACGGCGGCGACGACTTCGCCAGTTACAGCTCACCGCAAATCGGCACCGTGGCCGGTGTCAAGCAAGTATTGCTGGTCGTGCAAGACTTCGTGGTGGGCCACGACGCGACCAACGGCAAGGTACTTTGGCGCACGCCGCTCGACGGCAAGAGCGACAGCAATGCCAGTAATTCTCAAGCTCGGGTCGTGGGCGATGACTTGGTCTTTATCTCGAAAGGCTACGGTATCGGCAGCGCGTTGCTCAAATTAACCGGTCCGCAATTGAGCGAGGCGGCGACCTCCGGCGTGCCCGCCGCGCCCGGCGTGGTGTGGAGAAAGAACGTGATGAAAACGAAGATGAATAATATCTCGATTCGCGATGGGTTCGTATATGGGCTAGACGAAGAGATTCTGCAATGCATCGAACTGAAAACCGGCAAGTCCCGCTGGAAGCACCGCCGCTTCGGGCAGGGGCAAATTCTGATGGTCGGCGATCTATTGCTGGTGCAATCGGAACAAGGCGAGATTTCTATGATCGAAGCCTCGCCCGATGGATATAACGAGCTTGGCAAGTTTCAGGCGATCGAAGGCGAACCCTGTTGGAACCCAATGGCACTGAGCGGGCCGTATTTGTTGGTTCGCAATAGCACCGAAGCCGCCTGTTATGCGTTGCCGTTGAAGTAGCACGGAATTGTCTGCTCCAATAGCCAATCCTCCAAAATAATCTGCCGTACGAAGGGCGCTCTTAACAGCGCGCTGCGACCGGGCAACAACCGCTTGAGCCACGGTTGTCGTGCTGCGCTCGATACGGCGCGCAATCCCAATCCACCCAATGAGCGAGCCGACGTCTGCAGCGACACGTTATCGCTCAGTCGTTTGAAAGTCGCCGGAATCAAATTCGGTTCGGCCCCGACATGCACCACGGTCTTGATGTTCAACACCAGGGTTTCGTACACCGCATCCCACAGTCGCTGTGGATGATCGATCCATTGTGTCAATAATTGGCGGCAGTTCAGCTCGTCGTAACTGATATTGCCCGTGACGAGGGAAAATACGGGCGGAATGGGTGAGGTGTGATTGAATTTGAGCGTGTGCATCATCACCGCGGCGCGATTCGAGATGGCGCGTTGCCAGACAATAGGAGTGTGCATCGGCGGCCAGCGGTGTTCGTTTTTGCGCAAGTACAGCCGCTGTGGAAAATGCGCCGGCATGGCCTGCCCAAAGCGATCGATCGTATCTCCTTGCCCCATCAACAACACCGAGTTGGGTGCCAAATATGCCGATACACCGATGACGCCTTGACCGAGCGTGTTGATCTCGAGGCATAATCGATCGACGGTTGCCAGGTCGATGGCCGGCCCGCGCGAGAACAACACGCCTAACGTCACATCGTGGGCCAGCTCGACACATTGGCCGGCCATGGCCAACGGCACGGCCAACGCTTGTTCGAGATTCATCACCCCGCCGGCCACGAGCGCCGTGATCTCGCCCAAGCTGTAACCATACGCCAGCCGGGCATGTACATACTCAACGTCAAAAAACTGTTTGAGCAATTCCAACTGTGCCAGCGCGACCGAGACGGTCAGCGTCACTGCTTCGTCGTACGTTTCGAGCGTGGTTTCCTCGCGCCGGGCAACCCGATCGACCAAATCGATACTTCGCCCCACTGCCGCGGCACAAATTTGCGACGCCTCGCGCAGATGCCGCTCGACGATCGGGCCGTAGGCCGCATGCGCGAGCAGTTCTCCCGTCCGACCCAGGTTGGTGATGTTGTAGCCGCGAAAAGCGTAAGCCGCTCCATCGAATAGTTCGGTGTTGACGGCAGCATTTTGTACGGCGTTTTCGGGCATAAGACGGGCCAACGCACTTTCGGCGGCTTGTGAGAAACATTGCTGGTGACTACAAACAAAGTGGTTGTTGAATCATACCACTCTTTGCAATGATCGGGTGAATGGACGGATTGACGGCATATTCGCTGGAGGGAAAAACGGCCGTTGTCACCGGCGCGTCGAGCGGCATCGGTCGCGCCATCGCGTTGCGACTCGCCGCCGCGGGGACCGATGTGCTGGTTCATGCGCGGCGAAACCGCCAAGCCGCGGATGAAACCGCCGAGTTGATTCGCGCCGCAGGGCGAGAGTCGGTTGTCGTGCTGGCCGATCTGAGCCATTACGATCAGCAAGATCGACTGGCCGCCGAAGCTTGGGCCTGGCAAGATCGCGTCGATATTTGGGTCAATAATGCCGGGGCCGACGTGCTGACCGGCGAAGCGGCTAGTTGGAGTTTCGAGCAAAAACTGGAAGCGCTTAGTCAAGTCGATGTAGTAGCCACGTTGCGACTGAGCCGAGCGATCGGAAAACGAATGCAACAGCGCGGCAGCGGCGTGATTTTGAACATGGGTTGGGATCAGGCAGAGCAAGGGATGGCCGGCGACAGCGGCGAACTGTTCGCAACGACCAAGGGGGCCGTCATGGCGGCCAGTCGCAGCCTGGCGTTGTCACTCGCTCCCGAAGTTCGCGTGAACTGTATTGCCCCCGGTTGGATCCGCACGGCCTGGGGCGACGGAGCGAGCGAATACTGGCAGAACCGTGTCAAGAACGAATCGGCGTTGCAACGTTGGGGAACACCTGACGATGTGGCGCATGTGGCCGCGTTTTTGGCATCGTCCGCCGCGGGTTACGTGACCGGACAAACCGTGCCGGTCAACGGTGGCTTGAAACGGGGTTGAAGCAAAAACGGAACGCCGCAGAGGGCATCGCCTACAGAACTTGGTAATTTCTTCGCAGCATGCAAATTCATTTCATCACCGGCCGTCTGGCAGAACATGCACTGCGACAAGTTCTGGCCGATCTGGCTCCGCGAGTCGGCTTTCAATACACCATCGAAGTGCTGAATATCACCGTGGCCGCGCTGATGACCGTCGATTGGGTCGCCAAGCGCGTGCATGTGCCTGCGGGAACAGACCGCGTTGTTCTGCCTGGATATTGTGAAGGCGACCTGACATTGCTGCGCGATGCTGTTGAGCGGCCGGCAGACGATACGACGCAGAAAGCTGCCGGCCTGCTTGTCGAGCGCGGCCCGCGCGATCTGCGCCGATTGCCCGAGTTCTTTGGTCATGCTGCTCGCCAGGGCGATTACGGCCGCTACGATATCGAGATCATCGCCGAGATCAATCATGCTCCGCGAATTTCAACCGCAGCCCTACTCGATGCGGCGCGCAAACTGGCCGACGCGGGGGCAGATGTGATCGATGTCGGTTGCGATCCGGGCGATGCCTGGGCCGGCG
>JAYTAU010000259.1:0-4488 GCA_043737375.1 Planctomycetia bacterium | reverse complement strand
TACCAGTCGCCGAAAACAAACGACCGTTCGATCGACGCGAACCGAATTCCAAAATATTCGGCCTAGATAGTTCAGCACTCAACACGTTGGCGATATGGTCTCTAGCTCCGATTCCATTTGTCGTCATGTTCGAACTACCGCGTGGAAATTGGTGGAGGGTATTCGTCGTCATGGTGATCAACATCAGTATCACGATGCTGCTCTTCTTTTTAAGTTATTGCCAGATCCAGCAGCGTCGACGCCGACCGTCAAAATAAGGATCTACCACTTCGGAATTCACCCAAAAACCTGATACATCAGTGCGTCTTGATATAGAATCGCCGTTACTTGCACCATGCCGTGCGTAACGCGATCCGCTGTTCCGTCATTCAATATAAGAGTGGGGCTAATTCTTGTGGTGCGTTCAACGGTTCGGGCTCATTGGGGTTTCGGCTCATTGGGGTCTCGACTCATTGAGGTCTCGACTCATTGAGGTCTCGACCGGAAGAAACCTGGTAGCTCGCTGATCACGTTGGGGAAATAACCATGCTCACGGTTCGCTCAGCGCATGATGCCAAGAACTGTGCCGGGGTCTCTCGCCGTGACTTTATCCGCTTTGGTGCCTTAGGCTTAGGGGGACTTACGCTCCCTGGGCTGTTGAATCTCAAGGCCCAAGCCGGGGCTGAACCGAATTTCGTCCGCGATAAGTCGGTGGTGCTGCTGTTTCTGTCGGGCGGGGCCAGCCATATCGAAACGTTCGACCCCAAGATGACCGCGCCGGACACCATTCGCAGTGTCACCGGCGAAATCAAGACCACACTGCCGGGCGTCACGTTCGGGTCCACCTTTCCGCTGCTGGCCCAGCAGGCCCATCGGATGGCTGTTGTACGTTCGTTTCATCACCCCGATGGCAACCATGAAAGTGCCATTCGGCACGTACTCTCGGGCGGCACCCGTGGCGGCGGCAGCGGGCCCAAGGTTGGCGACACGGCCGGTTTTAGCATGGGTTCGGTTTACTCGCGGCTGCGCGGGACGAATCATCCGAAAACGGGGCTGCCGACGTATTCTCTGTTGACTAGCCCGGATGTTGACGGGCAGTATTCAACCGAACGCGGACGGGTCGAAAGTGGATCGACCCCCGGCACGTTGGGCATGTCGTACGGGCCGTTCGACCCGAGCGGCGGCGGACCGACGGTCAAGAACATGCAGCTGAAGATCTCGGAAGATCGGCTAGGCGATCGCCGTGGATTGCTCAAGGAACTGGACCGCTTGAATCGGCAGGTCGATGCATCCGGCTCGCTCGGCGGGTTCGATCAATTCGAGCAGCAGGCGTTTGATCTGATCTTGGGCGGCGCAAACCAAGCGTTCGATCTGAAGCACGAAGACAAGCGGCTGGTCGAACGTTACGACACCAGCCAGATGAAAGTCGGACACAAAAAGTTCTCGCCGTCCTTGTTGGGTAAAAACCTGCTGCTGGCGCGACGCATGTGCGAGGCGGGTTGCGGCTTTGTCACGGTTCACAGCGCCGGTTGGGACATGCACGCCGACGGCAATAACCCCGGCATGGAAACGGGCATGGAAATGCTGGGCCGCCCCTTGGATAAGGCGGTCAGCGCGTTTCTGGAAGATCTCGAACAACGCGGTCTGTCGGAAAAGATTCTGCTCGTCATCACCGGCGATTTCGGCCGCACGCCGACGATCAATAAACGCGGCGGGCGCGATCATTGGGCGAACCTGGGGACGCTGGCGTTTGTCGGCGGCGGGCTGAACATGGGGCAAGTCATCGGCCAATCGGATCGCAAAGCCGGAGTGCCCGCTGCCGATCCGGTTACGCCCGAAAATCTGATGTGTACGCTGTTGCACGCGCTGTTCGACATCCCGCAATTACGATTGAAGGCGGGTGTGCCGCGCGAGATCATGCAGATCGTCGAGCGCGGCGAGCCGATCAAGCAGTTGTTCTAGGCTTGACATGCTCGTGAATCACCGACGCGGACGGGCTAAATGCCGTTCCGTCTGCTAAGATAGTGCAGGCTTTTCCGTCAACGAACTGAGGGCGTTCTGCCATGACACAACCTGCCCCCGACTTTGATTTTTCGCAGCTCTCCGTCCCCGAGCGGTTAGAATTGATCGATCGAATTCGAGAGAGCATCGAGACGGGCGATGCAGCAGTTGGCCTAAACAAAGAACAGTCCGAGGAGTTATTGCGACGCGATGATCTGGTCCGTACAGACGCAAGTCGGCTAGTTCCTTGGGTGGAAGCTGAGCGTTGGTTGGACGAACTAAATGAGGTAGGCTTGGAAGATGTGCAACTAATTATTCTAGGTGACCTAACATGATCCAACTCGCAGTCGATTTTGACTTCTCTCAACTCTCAGTTGCAGAGCGGTTGGTGCTGATCGAACGGCTGAAGGAAAGCATTAAATCAGATCAACGACAAATTCCAGCTTCGACTGAAACCATTCGGTTTGCAGGGACTTGGAGTCAAGAAGACGTAGAGGAGTTTAATAAAGCCACAGCTAGTTTTGAGCAAATTGATGAGGAACTTTGGAAGTGACGGCAGTATTACTTGACACAAACGCGTACGTTCGTGTGGGACAAGGCGACGAGCGCGCGTTGGCAGTCATTCACAATGCCCAAACGGTCGGCTTGAGTACAATCGTGATCGGCGAACTGCTGGCAGGTTTTAGTTGCGGAAATCGATATCACCGAAATGTTGCCGAACTGGATGAATTTATCGCTTTGTCCAGAGTTGCAGTTTTGCCTATCGATCGGAACACCGCGGACATCTACGGCGAAATTTATGCTCATCTTCGCCGCCTTGGCAAGCCAATTCCTACGAATGATTTGTGGCTTGCCGCCGCCGCCAAACAGTATGAGATGGCCGTCTTCACTTATGACAGGCATTTTGTGCCTATAGCAGATATTCGTAGCGGCAGTACATTTGAAGAGCTTGGCTTAGCCTAATCCAAAACGAAAAGCCTGTCGGCGTGGGTTGCAGTCGCAATAATGTTGCGTTAACTTGCCGGTCATGAAAATGACCGGCTTCGCTTTCACACTCCATAAAACCGATACCCGCTCTCGCGCGCGGCGTTCGACCTTTACCACACCGCACGGGCCGGTCGAAATGCCCGCCTTCATGCCGGTCGGCACGCTGGGCACGGTCAAAGGTTTGACCATCGATCAGGTTCGCGCCACCGGCGCACAGATGGTGCTCTCGAACACCTACCACTTGGCGTTGCGGCCGGGTGAACGGCTGATCGAACAGCTCGGCGGACTGCACGAGTTCATGGGCTGGGATGGGCCGATTTTGACCGACAGCGGCGGGTTTCAGGTCTTCAGCCTGGCTCAAAACGTCAAGGTGACCGAGCAGCACGCGACTTTTCGCTCGCATATCGACGGCACCGCGATGGAACTTTCGCCCGAACGGGCCGTCGCCATTCAAGAGGCCCTGGGTAGCGACATTGCCATGGTGTTGGATCATGTCGTCGCGCTGCCTAGTCCGCCCGAGCTAGTGCGCGAGGCGAACGAGCGTAGTGTTCGCTGGGCCGAGCGATGTCGCGCGGCGGCCAGACGCGACGATCAGGCGCAGTTCGCCATCGTACAAGGGGGACTCGATCCGGTGATGCGAGTTTGGTGCGCGGAGCAACTAGCCAAGCTCGACTTTCCCGGATATGCCATCGGTGGGCTAAGCGTGGGTGAAACTCCGGATGAAATGTACCGAATGATCGACGCCACCATTCCTGCGATGCCCGTCGGTAAGCCGCGCTATCTAATGGGCGTGGGCCGACCGATCGACTTGCTCGAAGCAATTCATCGCGGCATCGACCTGTTCGACTGCGTAATGCCGACACGCAACGGCCGCAACGCCATGGCCTTTACCGACACCGGCTCGATCAAGCTGCGAAACCAACAATATCAGGACGACCCGCAACCGTTGGAAGCAGGCTGCCCTTGCCCGGCGTGCCGTCACAGTCGGGCCTATTTGAGGCACTTGTTCATGAGTCACGAGATGCTGGGCCCGATTTTGCTGACAGCCCACAATTTGACTTATTATCAGCGATTGTTGAGCGATGCTAGGGCGGCGATCGAACACGATCGGTTCGTCGAGTTTTACGACACGAAGCGGCAAGGCTGGCAGATCGACACGAGCGAGGATCGAGGGGAGAGGAGTGGGGAGTGAGTCGAGTGTTTGCTACCGATCCGCTTGCGGTTTAGCCGCGATCACTCGCTTCTCCGCCAGTCGCTCCACCCGTCTGCCCTTGATGCCTTTGCCAGTAAAGGTTTATGATACCGAACTACGAACGCGGGATTGCCGGCGTACGGCATCGTCGTTTCTAGTGAGCCGGCGTCGGGGTGCGTCGAGCGCACCGGAATTCCGTCGCTTCCGAGGTCTGGGCACGTCTCCGATCTTCGATCACGGCGACCTGACCGTATTCCGTTGGGCGACGACCCGTCGCTCATGGATTGCGTGGCCATTTAACATGTTGATAGGGAGTTCGCGTTGACCAG
>JAYTAU010000258.1:0-4491 GCA_043737375.1 Planctomycetia bacterium | reverse complement strand
GGGAAGTTATTTTTCGTTCGCCCCTAAGCAGTCAAATCGATCACCGACACTTCGCACTTCCAGCTCCGCATCCCGCACTTCATCCTCCTCACGTCACGATCGAGCGCCGGCGATTGAGATAATCCCAAACCACATAGCGGTCCAAGTCCTTGCCGGCCGTAAAGAACACGCGTCCCTTGGTCGACTCGGCCAGTCGATAAGCAAACTGAATATCCTCGGACGATTGCGACCAACTGGGCAGCAGAAAAATGTTGATCGTGATCCCCTCTCGCACGCAAAGCTGCGCCTCGCGCATCGTCGCTTTCTCGGTGCGCGGATGCGGCGGGTAGAGCATATACAGCTCGGTCCCTTCGAAATGTGCGGTGGGCAATCCGTCGGTGATTAAAATTACCTGCCGGTTCGGCGTGTCCTGCCGGGTGAGAAACTGCCGCGACATTTGCAGCGCGTGTTGAATGTTGGTGAAGTGCGCGGGGATCTGCAACTCGCTCAGATTCGGGTCGCTCATGTCGGCCTTCAGCCGCACGACGGGATCGAAAATCGTGACCGGCTTCGGCATCAGCGACGCGACTTCACCCGAAGCGCGCGGTTTGGCGAACGTCGCCATTTCGATGAATTGGCAAAAGTCACCCGGATATTCACTGCGAATCAGGCCTTCGAGCGCCAGCGCCATCCGCTTGACGTTGATGTATTGCCCGCCGTATCGCATCGAGCCGCTCATGTCCATCAGCACCGTCGTCGCACATTTGGGATTGTTGCGCGTGCGATGGATTTCGATATCCTCGGCCTTCAGACGAACCGGCAAACCTGGTCCGGCGCGCAACAGCGCGTTGGTGAATGACGCCGGAATATCCATGTTCGCCACCGAATCACCGAACTCGTAGGGTTTGGTGGTTTGCAGTTCGACTGCGCCTTCGCCAATGATCGGCCCTGCATGACGGCCGGTGCGCGAGGCTTGCAAGCTGTTGAAAATCTTTTCGAGTAGCTTGCTTTGAAACAGCCGCATCGCCTTGGGCGTGATGCGATAGTGACCGCGGTCCCCTTTTTCCAGGCCCTGCTGTTCGGCCATCTCGCGCATGTAATCTTCAACCTGTTGTCGCAACGATTCGAGCTTGCTGAGATCGCCCGGTTCGGCGAATTCGCTCAGCGCTTCCATGTCGATCAGACCGATTTGCGCGTTCTTGGCGGCCTCTTCCATCTGCTCGAGCAGTTGATCGATCATCTCGAGCTCTGCTTTGATCTCGATCGCTTGCGGGACCGTCATCGACGTTCGCCCGGTGAAGGTGTATTTGGCCGCCAGTTCGTCGACCTGATACTTGTCGCCCAGCTTGTCGGCCAGTTGCACCAACTGGCCCGCGAACGTCGAGGTGTCTTTGCCGTGCGCAAAGTACAGCCGTTCGAGTTCGCGAATTTGCTCGTCGTGAAACGCGCGGTTGAACCGATCTTGCAGCGGCTTGGGCGGTTTGATCGCTTCGCCGAGCTTTCGATAATCCTTGCGAGCCGTTTTCTGAACTTGCTCGGTCTCGTAGGTGTTCAGAATCTTTTGCTTGCGCTCGCGGAGCATGAACATCAGCGCGTCGAGACTTGGCCCCAGCCCGGCGATTTGACTGGGGTCAAGACGAATAGCGTTGGCCAACTCCTCGTCGGTCAGATCGCGCATGCTGCCGTACATCAGCAGATGCTCCATGGCGGGCGAGACCAGATCGGCCGGCGGCTCGGTCGGGCTGGGGAACTTCTTGGGATCGTACTTTTGGTACGTGTGAATAATCCCCCCCAAGGTCTGGCGATTGGTCATATCAGCTCAACAACGAGTTAGAACGGGGTGATAGGGATCGAACAACATCGATCGCTTTAACTGTAGGCAGGCACAGCATGTCGGGAAAGAGCGGGGCGCATGCCCAAGGCTTTCACAACCCGACGCGTCAGCGAGGAATGGTCTCAATACGAAGCAGTGCGCTCGCCTTCGCTAGGGTTTGCCGGCGATCGCAGGCAATTCAACGTATGACTCTCGACCGGAAATATTATTGTAATTCCCGCAAATTGCTGGATGAATGCCACAAAAGCCTTGCTTGATTCGTAGTAAAACTGAAAAATAACCAACATCAGGGAAGGCATCCTCATTTCAGCCGGGCGTTCGCATCGGCCGCGGAACAGTTCTCAATTTTTTACGACATTTCCTCGGTGTCGCGCTGCGCACCCAACGAACTCGCGTTCGGTGGTAATCAGCGGTCGCCCAGGGCCTTCGTAATCATCGCACTCGTTTCTGAGGGAACAGACAATGGCTCGCTCGTTTCGCAACTGTTGGCCGGCTCGGATTTTCTTTTCGCGGACTTTTTCGTCCCGGTCTCCGTTGACCCGATCATCATCAGTTCAGATGTCGTTGGCACAATCGCCTTTTGCACAGGCTAGGCATCGCCGCAGCAGTCTCGAATCTCTGGAATTACGCCAGGCAATGGCCGTTGATGGACTGTCAGCTTGTGGTGTGGCCCATGCGCTGCCGGACACAGTGCAAGTCTTTACGATGCAAGGCTCAACCGAACAGAACCTCAATAGCAGCAAGTATCAGTTCCATAGCTCGCCCGTAGCCGAAGCGATTCTAAACGCCGCGCCCGAGGGATTCGCCCCGGCCCTGGGCGCATCGGCCGCTTACTATCCGTTGTCCAGCGTCCCGACGCTCAACAGTTTGCCCGGTGCCAAGGCCACGTTGTATTTGGACTTTGACGGGCACTACGAAAGCCGTTGGGGACAATTCATCAACCTTTCGACTCCGGCCTACGACACCGACAACAACACCAACCAGTTTAGCGACGGTGAACTGAGTTCCATTCAACAGATTTGGGCGCAAGTGGCAGAGGACTACGCCCCGTTCGATATTAATGTTACGACCGTTGCCCCGGCGGCATTTGGCAATGGTCAAGCGTTGCGCGTTTCGATCGGCGGGTCTGGAAGTTGGCTCGGCAGCACGGCCGGCGGAATTGGGTATATCGATGCGTTTACCAATTCCATTGTCAATACGGCGTACGTGTTCGCAAAAAATCTCGGCGGCGGTAACGCCAAATACGTGGCCGAAGCGACTTCGCACGAGGCGGGCCATAGCTTCGGATTGGATCATCAGAGCCAATACACATCGAGTGGGGTCAAGCTGAAGGATTATTATGCCGGCCCGGGCGACGGTCGCGCTCCCGTCATGGGCGATAGCTATACCGCTACGCGCGGTCTGTGGTGGTACGGTACTCCTGGCGCCACGGCGTCGCGCTATCAGGACGATATGACCGTCATCGCCCGCGCTGCCAACGGCTTCGGTTACCGTGGTGACGACGTTGGGAATTCGGTCGCGGCGGCATCGGCACTATCGTCAGCCGCGGGACAAATTTCCGCGTCAGGTGTGATCACCTACACGACGGATACCGACTATTACGCATTCTCAACTAGCGGCGGTCAGGTCTCATTGTCGGTGACTGTCCCGCAAGGGATCAACAATTTGGATGCCCGGCTTGAGCTGCGCGACGCGACGGGAAGCGTCATCATTAGCGAATCGCCGGCCGGCAGCTTTGGGGCATCGATCACCACCACGCTTTCCTCGGGAACGTACTTCGCCGTGGTCGCCAGCCAAGGGGGCTATGGCGATGTGGGTCAGTACCAGCTTAGCGGCAGCATCGCGACCGGTGTCACCCCGCCCGTTCAGCCACCTGTTGAACCTCCCATTGTGCCGTTGCCAACGGTCCCCGCAGCGCCGGGTTCAATCGCCGGCAACATTCTGTCGACCGCCCAGGTTAGTGTCTCTTGGGCCGACGTGGCCGACGAAACCGGTTACAAGATCGAACGCTCGGCCAACAACGGTGTTTGGACGCAAATCGCCGTGGCGGATACGGATGTGACGAGCTACGTTGACGAGACGGTTGCACCAGCGACGACGTATCAATACCGTGTACGCGCGTATAACACGGTTGGCGACTCGCTTTATAGCGGCATCGCAACGGTCGTGACCGCCGACATGGATACAGCGCCAATCGCTCCCACGAATTTGACCGGCGCGGTCGCTTCAACAAGGCGGCTCAACCTGTCGTGGCGCGACAACTCGAACAATGAGACCGGGTTTATCGTGCAGCGGTCGTACGATGCGCGCAGTTGGCAGACCATTGGGCAAGTCGGTGCCAATGTAACCGGCTTTTCCGACGTCACCGTGAACCCGCGACGATTGTTTTACTATCGAGTGGTGGCCGTCAATGCGGTCGGCTACTCGGCAGCCAGCAACACGATTTATGCCAGTACTTCGCCGTTCGGAGGTTTCTCGTCGTTTGGTGGGTTTGGTTTCGCACGGATCGATGCAGCGGGACCGGCGACGGTCGAACGAAACGATCCGACAGCACAACCCGCAGGCGAATCGAACATCACTGTCAGCGAGTTGCCTCGTCCGACACCACACACCGACCAGCAATCCTTGTCGACCGCAAGAACACCCATGTTTCGCGCGGCGCTGGATTTATTGATGTC
>JAYTAU010000257.1:0-4495 GCA_043737375.1 Planctomycetia bacterium | reverse complement strand
CCCGCCTTTGCCGGCTGGCAACCGTCGGCTGCCGCGAGCGACTCGGCCTCGCAAAAATTACTGCATGGCCAGGTGCTATTGGGCGAATTGAACTGCGTTGCCTGCCATGCTTCGCCCGCTGCGGACCCGTCGTTGTCGGCTAAGCAATCGCCGCTGTTGGGGAGTGTGGGTCGTCGCGTTACGCCGCAATACTTGCGAGACTTTCTAAATGCTCCGCATGGCATCAAACCCGGCACGCCGATGCCGGACGTCTTGCATACACTGCCCGAAGGCGAGCGATCCTCGACTGTTGACGCGTTGGTGCATTACCTGGCGTCGCTCGACGGCCCGGCCGAACAACGTTCGAGCGGCGCATACAAAACGACGATCGATCTCGGTCAAAAACTTTATCACACCGTCGGTTGCGTCGCTTGTCACGAACCGTTCGCCGATCCGCCCAAGCACAAGACAACGACCAAGCCGCAAGGCGACGACGAACCGACGGAGAATGCCAAATCCGCTGAAGTCAATAATTCAACTGGCAATCAACTCGCGGGCAACGCCATTGCCAATCAGCAGTTATCGGCACCGCTCGGCGATCTTGCCGGCAAGACCACGGTCGAACAACTCGCGATCTTTCTGCTCGACCCGTTGCATGTTCGCCCGTCGGGCCGTATGCCCGGCATGAGCCTATCGACGGAAGAGGCCTATCAAATCGCCTCGTATTTGTTGCGCGATCAGTACAACGAAAAAGATTCCGGCCTGGCGCTCGGGCTGGAATACTCGTTTTACCCCGGCGATTTTGCGCAATTACCCGACTTCACCTCGCTCAAGCCTCAGCGTTCGGGCGAAGCGAAAACGCCCGATCTCAAACCGCTCGAAGTCGAAAAAGGGAAGCTGCCAAACGGCTCGTTCGCGTATCGACTGCGCGGCTGGCTAGTGATACCTGAAGCCGGCAAATACAAATTCTGGTTGAAGTCGGAAGATGGATCAGTTTTGAAAATCGATGATAAGACGGTGCTTGAATGCAAGGCCGATGCTGAGGGCAAGCACAAAGAGGTAGAGGTCGCGCTAGAACTGACCGCCGGCAAGCACGCGATCGAGGTACTCCACTTTTCGGATGACAAACAGGGAGCCAACCTCACAGTTTCATGGCAGCCCCCGGTCGGCGGCAGCAAAGGTAAGGTTGCGATTCCAGTCGATTCGCTTCGTCATTCGGCTCCCGGCATGACCCCGCGCGGCATGGCCGATTTCAAAGTGGACGATGCCAAGCGCGCTCGGGGACAGGATCTGTTCACATCGCTTCGCTGCGCGTCGTGCCATTCGATGACGGAAAAAACCGCGGATGCGAGCGCAGCCGTCAAGCCGGCGTCGCGCGAACTGGCTGCGCTCGATCCGCAAGCCGGCGGAGGATGCCTGTCTGCCACGGTCGCTGCCGGTCGGCCGAAGTTCGCGCTGAGTGCCTCGCAGCGCGCTGCGCTGAGCGCGGCGCTCGATCATCTCAAGCCGGGTCGCGCCAAACCGGGCGATGTGAAAACGTCCGTCGTCGCCGCTGAAAAAGTTCACCGCACCATGTTGGCCATGAATTGCTTTGCCTGCCATGCGCGCGACGGCGCGGGCGGGCCCGATTCGCGCCGCGCCGACTACTTTATCTATCAAACGCTGGTCGATTTGGGGGACGAAGGTCGATTGCCGCCGCCGCTACACGATGCCGGCGCAAAGCTGGCCGCAGCCGGCTTTGACGACATGCTATTCTCGGGCCGGAAGTATCGCACGTACATGGCTGCCCGGATGCCGCAGTTCGGCAAAGCCAATTTGGAGCAAGTGCCGGCGCTATTGAACGCTGCCGACGCGCACAAAATTCCGGCGCATCAACCAGCGAGCAACAATCGCATGATCGATGAGGGGCGGACCCTGGTCGGCACCAAGGCGTTGTCGTGTATCAATTGCCATGCCTGGGGCGATAAGCGATTGCCTGGTGCCGACGGTATGGATTTTCAACTTGCCTCGCGCCGCTTGCAGCCGGCCTGGTTTCATGCCTGGTTGCTCAACCCGCAAGCCTTGCGACCCGGCACGCGAATGCCGACTTCCTGGCCCGAGGGCAAAAGTTTCTTTCCCGAACTCGAAGGGGGCGACACCCACAAACAGATCGACGCCGTTTGGGCTTATCTATCGGCCGGAGCAAATGCCGCTCCTCCACCCGGCCTGGGCGGCAAAGACAACGTCTTGAAACCGGGCGACGAGCCTGTCGTGTTTCGTACGTTTCTCGACGGGGTCAGTGCGCATTCGATTCTGGTCGGCTTTCCGCGGCAGACGCATGTCGTGTTCGATGCGAATCGCGTGCGCATGGTGCAAGCCTGGACCGGCGATTTTGTCTCGACGCAACACGCTTGGGAAGGCCGCGCAGGGCAATACGCAAAGTTGGCGTCGGCCGATATCGTTCGATTTGCCGAAGGTCCGCCGTTAGCCGTGCTGAAGAGCAACACCGAGCCTTGGCCGGTCGATCTTCCAAAAAAATCGGGGACCGGTTCCGACCGCACACCCGAGGGTTGGAAGTTCCACAGCTATCGTTTTGACGAGCGGCGCGTGCCGACGTTCCACTACGGGGCCGGTCAAGTCGAGGTGGAAGAAACGCCCGATGCGGCCTTCGAAAAAGGGACCGCGCGCGTCGAACGCAAGTTCGTGCTCTCGGCCAAGCAACCGGTCGAAGGGCTATTCTTACGGGCAGCGGCAGGCAAAAAAATCGTCGAGCAAGACGGAGTGTTTGTGGTCGATGATCGCCTGCGCTACCGGGTCGAGCCAGGCGGCAATTCGAATCCGATCATCCGCAATACGTCCGACGGGCAAGAACTCATCGTGCCGATCACATTGACCAAGCAGGCCTCGGGCGCTCACGCCTCCAGCGTGAGCGTCGAGCTGAAGTGGTGATCATGTATTGGGCATATTTTGGTTGAATAGGCGACGTTCGTTTCATCGTTTTTTATCGGTACACTGTTCGAAGAAATTATGACAACTCAGCTTACACAACTGTTGAATCTGCTCGCGACTTTGGCCTTTTGTGTCACTACGGCGGCCACGACGAATGCCGCACCCGATGAGGCAGCCAAGAATGCTGCAAAGAAAGCCGATAGCGCTAAACCGGCTGCCAAAAAAATCATCCCGCGCGAAGAAGACTATTACCGCGTCATCACCATTCCGCTGCCCGAAGATGTCGAACTGGAAGTTGGCGGGCTGGCTTGGCTCGATGCCCAGCAGACCCGCTTGGTCGCCTGCACGCGCCGCGGTGAGGTGTGGGTGCTGGATAACGTCTACGGCGATCAGCCCGCCTTGGCCGGTTCCAAACAAAAAGTGAAGGACTCCGCGGGCAAGACCAGCGAAGTGGCTGCCGATCCCAAGCAGGTCGTGCGTTTCAAACGGATGCTGTTCGGCTTGCATGAACCGTTGGGGCTGGCGATCAACCCCGGCCACGGTTTTCCCAAAGGCATGTACTTGGCGCAGCGCAGCGAATTGACACGCCTCGAAGATACCAACGGCGATGACCGTATCGATGTGGTCGAAAGCTTTTGCAAGGGTTGGGAAATCAGCGGCGGCTATCACGAATATGCCTTCGGCCCCAAGCTCGACAAGCAAGGCCGCTTATGGGTGACTCTGAACATTCCATTCGGCGAAGGACAAGAGTCCAAGGCGCATTGGCGCGGCTGGGCCGTCACCATCGACAACGCAGGAAAAATGCAGCCGGTTTGCCCCGGCCTGCGATCACCGGCAGGGCTGGGAATGAACATGGCCGGAGACATGTTCTATACCGACAACCAAGGCGACCATGTGGCCGCGGGTAAACTCAGCCACATGAAACCCGACACGTTTCAAGGCAACCCTCACGGGTTGAAGTCGACCGATCAGCCGCTGTCGAACTTTAAAGTGCCGGAAAAAGGTTATCCTAAAAAGGAGATTCCCTGGGGCGAGGCGGTGGCAGCGAACCCGAAACTGCAACCGCCGGCGATTTGGTTCCCTTACCCCGCGCTGGGGCAGTCGCAGACCGAGGTGATTGCCGACACGACCGGCGGAAAGTTCGGCCCCTTTAGCGAGCAACTGTTTGTCGGCGATTTGTCGAATGCGATACTGATACGTGTGTTTTTGGAAAAGATCGACGGCGAATATCAGGGGGCTTGTTTTGCGTTTCGCAAGGGATTTCAACCCCCCGTGTTACGCACCTTGTGGGGCCACGACGGTTCGATGTTCTTGGGCGGCAGCAGTCGCGGCTGGGGCGGCGGCGCGCGACCGTATGGACTACAGCGCGTAGTTTGGAACGGTGAAACTCCGTTCGAGATTCACGAGATGCGCGCCCAGCCCGACGGATTCACGTTGCAATTTACCAAGCCGGTCGATCCCCAATCCGCGGCTGATCCCAAGTCGTACCAGATACAATCGTGGACATACAATTACTCGAGCGATTATGGAGATAAGCAGCGCGATACTCAGGAGCTGAAAGTCATCAGCGCCACGGTGGCCGCGGACA
>JAYTAU010000256.1:0-4495 GCA_043737375.1 Planctomycetia bacterium | reverse complement strand
TCGACTCTGGACCTCCCGGTCTGGAGATCGGAGCTAACGAACAATACGTCCCGGTCTGGAGATCGGAGCTAACGAACAATACGTCCCGGTCTGGAGATCGGAGCTAACGAACAATACGTCCCGGTCTGGAGACCGGGGCTAACGTCGCGTCCCTACTTTTTCAGATTATAAACCAGCAACTGGTCCTGCTCGCGCAGGTACAGCTTGCCGTCGGCAATCACCGGGTGCGGCCAGCTTGGCTTGGTCGAATCGGGGATTTTGAACGAGCCCTTGACTTGTAGTTCTTTCGGACTGGCAGCGATCAAGGCCATCTTTCCGTCTTGATAGCGAAAGTAAAGATTGCCATCAGCATACGCGACCGCCGCCGATCCGCCGCCTGGGCCTCGCTGATCTTTTCCCCAGACAACATTCCCAGTCAAAAATTCCAAGCAGGTCGGAAAACCCTGATTCTGGCCGTGCCCGCCGAACAGTAGATCGCCCAGCAAAATCATACCGCCGTGGTGATTTTGAAACTCCTTGGCGCTCTTATACCACACCTCTTCGGCCTTTAGATCGCTGCCATCCTTGACGATCTTCACTAGGCCGCTGCCGCCGTCCGGATAGCCCGTGGTTGAAAAAACGTAATCGTCTTTCACCACTGGCGTGGTGATGTTGGCCGTTCCGCCGGCAGTGCGGTTGTAGCCCCACAAAAACTTGCCGGTCTTGGCATCAACGCCGACCACACCGCGACCGAGCAGTTGGATGTATTGCTTAACTCCGGCACAGTTGCCGATCACCACCGACGAGTAGCCGGCGCCGTCCTTGCCCGCTTTACCGATTTCCGGCACGCTGGCGGACCAAATTTCTTTGCCGGTCTTTTTATTGAGTGCCGCAAGAGTCGCCTTGCTACCGCCGGGCGTGCAAATCAGCATTTCGCCGTCGATGAGCGGCGATTCGCTGTAGCCCCAACCCGACATCATCTTGCCGTCGTAATCGTTCTTCAGCGACTTGGCCCAAACTTTGTCGCCGGTCGCTGTCTTTAAGCAGGCCAAATCACCGTTCGAGCCGATGGCGTACAGCAAGTCGCCGTCGAGTGTCGGCGTGCAGCGTGGTCCGGCGTATCCGCCATTTTTGGCGTTCTTGCCGATGATGGTCGACCAGAGCTTTTTGCCGTTCAGATCCAGCGCGATAACGAACTCTTCGCCTTCGGCTTCGCCCATGCTGAACACGCGCCCGTTCTGAATCGATACGCTCGAAAATCCCAGACCCAGTCCGCCGGCTTGCCATAGCAATTCGGGGCCATCGCTGGGCCAAGCTTGCAGCAATCCGGTCTCGGTCGACTTGCCATCGCGAAGCGGGCCCCGCCAGGTGGGCCACTCGCCCGTCTTTGCCAACCGTTCGGCGGCGATGGTTGCGCCCACGGTCAGCAGCAGTCCAACTGCAATGGTCAATACGCGAAGATTGAATCGAAGCATGGTCTGAAAACTCCAGGCGGGTTGAAAGTCGAGGGCGGGGCGGCAGTTGTTGCGGTTGGCAGGCAGCGTTTCTAAATTTGCTGAGATTCAGTCATTCGACTGCGGGCGGACTATGTCGGACAGCAAGCCGTTAGTTTATCTGTCAGCCACGCGACTCGCAAGTTTTCCGAACCCGCGGATTGAGCCGCAGGTCAGCTTTCGAGATTTGCGACTGACCATCAGCGAGCGGCCGGGTTTACTCCGGCCGTGAATTCGTGAAGCCGGAGTTTAATGAGGCGTTTTTTGGTTACAGGCATAGTGTGAGTCGAATGAAGAACGCCGCGACGAAACCTGCGATTCCGCCGCCGAACGCCCCCGCCCAGCGCCACTCACGAAAAAGGGCAGCCCCAACACAGGCCCCAAGGAACGCTCCACCAGAGTACACGGCGTACGGATGTCGGCAGTACCAGGGCGGAGCGGGCCGAAACATACTGATCAAATAAACGGTGAGCGTGACCGGCATCTTAGGACTTCCAACATAACCCCTCTCCCTCCGGGAGAGGCAGCGAGGAACGCGTCGGTGAGGGTGAATCGTGACAGCTTAACAAGTCTGAACAAGGCCGCGTAGACTCAACGGCTTGCTGCGGTTGAGTTACGGCTATGAATGGACCGGCCAGACGGCGGGGCGATGTTTTGGTCGGTGCAAAAGTTTCGCATCGACCCCTCGTCCTTGACGATCGACCGGAGGTTTCCGACACTGAACGGGTCGCGACATTTGCACCAACCAAAGGCACGGATTTCAATCCCTAGGGTTGAGCAATATTCGGCCGATATTTTGTCACCGCGTGAATCTCACCCATTGCAATGGGTGGGCTTGAAACTTCCGATCACTCGTTACGCTCCGCCCTCCACCCATCACCCTCCACTTTCTCTCATAAGTATGCATGTAAAATTGGTAGTTCTTGGCGGCGGGCCCGGCGGATATGCCGCGGCGTTTTTAGCGGCCGATTTGGGCATGTCGGTGACACTGATCGAAGCCGACGCCAGACTGGGTGGCACGTGTTTGCTGCGCGGATGCATTCCCTCCAAGGCCCTATTACACGTCGCTAAAGTGGTGAACGAAGCTCGCGAAATGACCGAATGGGGAGTCGAATTCGCATCGCCTAGAATTAACGTCGATGCCTTGCGAGCCCGCAAAGACAAAGTCATCTCGACATTGACCGGCGGACTGAAGCAACTTGCCGGCCGGCGCAAAGTCCAGGTGATTCAAGCCCGCGGCGTTTTCGAGAACTCCACGACGCTACGGCTCGAATATGGCGACGGTGCGGCCTCGGCCGACAGCACCACAACAGCCGCCGCCGATCGGCCCGATCGGCTGACGTTCGATCATTGCATTTTGGCCACCGGTTCGCGGCCGGCCAAAATCCCCGCGTTCGACATCGGTTCGCCGCGTGTAATGGATTCGACCGGCGCTTTGGACTTGGTCGATATCCCCGAGTCGCTGCTGGTCGTCGGCGGCGGCTATATCGGCCTCGAGATGGGCAGCGTCTACGCCGAGTTGGGTACCAAAGTCACGGTCGTCGAATTGACCGACGGACTGTTGCCGGGGGCCGATCGCGATCTCGTCAAGCCGTTGCACGCGCGAATCGAGAAGCATTTTCAAGGCATCTACCTGAATACCAAGGTCGTCTCGCTTGCCGATCGTGGCGATTCGGTCGAGGTCAAGTTTCAAAATGCCGACGGCTCGAACGAGCGCACCGAGCGGTTTAGCCGCATTTTGGTCTCGGTCGGGCGCAAACCCAACAGCAACGATATCGGCCTTGATAAAACCAAATGCAAACTCGATCGGCTGGGCTTTGTCGAAACCGACGAACAACAACTCACCGACGACCCGCATGTCTACGCCATCGGCGATGTGGCCGGCGAACCGATGTTGGCGCACAAGGCTTCGCATCAGGGCAAGGTTGCGGTCGAAGCGCTACATGGCGGACCGGCGGCGTTCGAGCCGCAAGCCATTCCAGCGGTCGTGTTCACAGATCCCGAAATCGCGTGGGCCGGCCTGACCGAAGCCCAAGCGAAACGTGACAATCGCGAGGTCGAAGTCGTCAAGTACCCTTGGGCCGCCAGCGGTCGCGCGCAATCGCTGGGCCGTACCGAGGGATTGACCAAATTTATCGTTGATCCCGAGACCGATCGCATTTTGGGCATCGGACTCGTCGGCGTTGGCGCGGGCGAACTGGTGGCCGAAGGCGTGCTCGCCATTGAAATGGGCTGCACGGTGCGCGATGTGGCCGAAACGATCCATCCGCATCCGACGCTGAGCGAGACCGTGGCGTTTGCGGCCGAAGCGTATTTTGGAACCGCAACGGAAATCTATCGCCCACGCAGTGATAAGACTCCGGCGTAATGAACTTCTACAGCTAACGACAAACAAAAAATCTCGCGCAAAGGCGCCAAGACGCCAAGGGATTGGCCGCTCGTTGATCGATCGCACTACGTTGGATTGTTCTGAGTTGAAAATAGAATTGAGACCATCGATCGAGCGGCACTCGGCTTCGGGAAATTTTTAAGGATGTCGAATTGACCGTTTAGTTTTTGCATTCTTCTCTCGCGTTTTCGCTCGTCAGTAAGATGCCTGCCCTCTCCTCCTTTGCGCCGTCGCGCCTTTGCGCGAGTTCCTGTTGAATGCACTACGACGTCATCGTGATCGGCGCCGGGGCGGCTGGCTTAGTCGCCGCCGAACGCGCCGCCGCGCGCGGGCGACGAACTCTGCTGCTGGAGAAGAACCGCAAGCCGGGCGTCAAAATTCTGATGTCCGGCGGCACGCGTTGTAACCTGACCCACGCGACCGACGCCCGCGGAATTGTCGAGGCATTCGGCGTGCAGGGGCGATTTTTGCATTCGGCGTTGGCTTCGCTCGGGCCGGCCGATTTGATCGCACTGGTCGAAGGCGAAGGAGTCGCCACCAAGGTGGAAGAAACCGGCAAGGTCTTTCCGGTCAGTAATCACGCGGCCGATATATTGTCGGCATTCATGCAACGGTTGCGACGCACATCATGCGA
>JAYTAU010000255.1:0-10976 GCA_043737375.1 Planctomycetia bacterium | reverse complement strand
TTTTCGGACAACTGGGGTGCTATTTTCTCGGGCAAGCGCAGTGTGGCTACGAGTGGCGGCGCGAAGGGTTCTGCCGGCAAGAACAGTGCTGCAAAAAGCAGCGGCTCCAAGAATAGCACTGCCAAAAAGCCCGTCGCGGCAAAATCGGCCACGAGCAAAAGTGCAGTCAAAAGCAACGCGTCGAAGTCCGCAGCCGTCAGTAAGACCGCGGCCAAAAAGTTCGCTGCCAAGCCGACTGCTTCCAAGAAATCTGCCGGTAAGAAGATGTCACCGAAAAAGACCGCTAAGAAGTAACGCCGGTCAACTTATCTGTCTGCGGCGGTTTTTATTTTGCCCCCGGTGATTACACCAGGGGCAACGTATCACGACGCAATTCGTGCAGATTGGAAGTCGCCGAGGTGATTCTTGCTTAGGCCCTGCCGTTTCATGGTAGGCTAAAAAAACTTACTTAAATGTGGCAATTTCCCAGCCCGTTTTTCTCTAGGTAGCGTTGGTGGTACTCTTCGGCGCGATAAAACTTGTCGGCCGGTTCGAGCGTGGTCACGATCGGCTTGAGAAACTTTTTGCTCTGCTCAAGTTGTTCCTTGGCCGATACGGCCTTAACTCGTTGGACTTCGTCATAGTACAGCACCACCGAGCGATACTGTGATCCGACATCCGGCCCCTGCCGATTGAGCGTGGTCGGGTTGTGATTGTTGAAGAAAATATCGAGCAGTTGCTCGTAGGTCACGCGGTCGGCGTCGTACTCGACATAGACCACCTCGGCATGTCCTGTGCGGCCTGAACAAACGGTCTGATACGTAGGGCCCTCGGTCGTGCCGCCGGCGTAGCCCACTGCGACATCGACCACGCCGGGCACTTTGCGAAAGATTTCTTCCACGCCCCAAAAGCATCCGGCTCCAAACATGGCTTGCTGTAGATTCATCGTCGCACGCTCCTCTGCGGTGAGTGTCGGTAACTGGGGCAATTGTCGATCAGCCTCCGGCTTGTAGATTCCGCTAAATGCCAGTACTCCGCCAATGAATACGATCGTCGCCAGAAAACCCACTAGAGCCCAATTGAAAGTGTGCATGGCGTTCCTTTCGCTAGACTTACTACGGCGTGAATGATCGATTGGCCGACCACATTTTGATGCAATTCGGCGGCTTGAGGATACAGGGCGCTATATGATGCCGAGAATTTCAATAAATGGGTTCCCCTTGTTCCCACTTTCCGTATGGGATTATCCTCTGGGCCGCTCCGCGGTCCTAAGGTGACGCTACATAGTCATCAGGCAAACGGCCAATCAGGACGCGGAGCGTCCGCACTAGCGTTCCCACGGAGACCGGGGGAACGAGGGACAAACACGCAGTCGTAGGTTAGGCTTTAGCCTGACAAAAAATACCGCAATCGTTCTGTCAGGCTGAAGCCTGACCTACATAAATCACTGCTTATGAATGGCTTGCGGACGACGACGCATCATCTGTAACAATTGCGCGGCCGCGGGATCCTCGGGCAGCGCCTGTTGCAAAGCCGAATAAATGACCGTTAATCGCGCGATTGCCGCAGCGCTAAGGCCGGCGAACGAATCGACTCCCGCGTCGCGCATTTCCGCAGCCACGATGTTCATGGCCAACGTGTTGACCGGGTCGATATTGATCGTAAAGTCTCGCGCCCGAGCCTGCTTATCGCCCAGTAGCGTTCGCATGACCGAACGGTTTTCGGGACTATGGACCGCACCTAAGAAATGCGACAGTTCGTGGACCAACAGTTCGAGACGCTCGGACTCGCTGACATGGTTCGACCACTCTCGCAGCAAAATGTGCGACGCCAGGGGACCGCGCGTCCCGCCCAGGTGAGTCCGACCTTGCGTCAGTTGATATTGGCTGGTGAAGCCGATGGCGATTCGAGCTTGCAGGGGCTTGGCTTTTCGTTCGAATTCGCCCAACGAAAGTTCGAAATCGTTGATCGCATTGTTGGATTCCCAGCGGCCGACCTCGTCGACGGCGAGCTTCATTCCGCAATGCCGCTCCAAAATGTCCGAAGCCGCCGCGATTCGTTTTTTCAGTCGCGGTTCCCAAACCTGCTTGCGAGTGGCCTCGTCATCGTCGACATAAATCGCGACACTGATCGTGCGTCGGGAGTCGAGTTTAGTTTGAGTTTCATCGCGGGCGTGCGAAGTGTTGCCCAGGTTCGACAATGCCGCAGCGACGGAACTCTTGGCGGTCGAGTTGGATTTGAACGTGTTCGCTGACGCTGAGCTCGCAGGGATCGGAAGCACCGCTTTTGCCGGATCGACGATTTTCGACAAGTCCGCGCCCAAGCCGATCTCCACCAACTCTAGCCGGCGCTGATCATTCTGACCGAAGTAATAAACGCCCCAGGGCTTTATCCGGTACGGCACCAAATCAGTGACATGAATATCCAGACCGTCGGCGTCTTGCGTCGCGATCACGGCTAGCTGCTCGGGCAATACTTGATGCGGGGTGTGTTTGGGGTCGGCAGCATCATGGGCTGCCGCTGACGGTATCGGCTTAGATTTATCAGGTGGCTGCTGCGGTGATTCGACCTGAGCAGCTGCATCGGACGCAGTTGCACCTTCGTAAGCCAAAACGCTCTCGAACCGAATGGGCGCGGCGGTTCGATTGGCAATGACGACAACTGCCGCGACTGCCGATCGGGCAGAGATCACCCATCCGCCAAACAATACGACTATAGCGCAGATCGTCAGCCTGGATCGAAAGCTTCGCATCGGCAGTGGGGGATTTGAGAGCCAGCGAATGACGTTTTACGGACCACGACTTGAGAGCGGTAAAACGCACACGAATCATTGTAGCCCAACCGACCAACTTGGGCGAATCGTCAACCGCGCGACGCTCGAAATAACAAGTACCGTGTTTGCGGGAATGAAAAGAAGCCCGGGGTCGCTCTCGGGGGAGTGAGGGAGGGGAGCGTTATACGCAACGCGACCCCGGGCATGGTTCTGGCTGTTCTAAATGGTTGATCCTTCTTAGTTCAGCGATTCAATCGGAAATATTCGGCAGCGAAAGAGACTGTCATAGCTTCCACTTCGCCATTCAACGGTTGCATAAATTTAAAGAAGCCCGGGGCGCTCTCGGGGGAGTGAGGGAGGAGCGTTTTTGACGCAACAAGCGGCCCCGGGCAAGTATCGGTTATTTGATTCGTATTGAAAAGACTCGATAAACTTTAGAAAGGTTCGCTCAAAGTAAGCTCGTACAAAAACTTTTATCAGGCAACGGACGCCGTACCTGGAATTCCGACGACATCGACTTCGTTAATCAGTTGCAGCACACCGGCAACACGCAGGCAACATTGGTTGCACAATTGTTTTTCATAAAACGTCAGCACTTGGCCGCTAAGCGTGACGATTCCGTTGTGTGCTCTGACATCGAGATGCCGCAGGCCGGGCACATGTCGCGCGGCCAAATAAATCACAATTCGATGTTCCAACTCGCGATCGGTCGCATTCATATCGGCCCGTTTGACACTGGCCTGCTCCGCATTGGCAGCATTGGCAAGGCGATCCATGGTTCCCGCATCCTTCGAGACAAGTATCGTTCTGAATATTTCGAACCATAAGTTGTCCGCCTTGTGTTGTGAGACGACAAAAGCAAGCGATGTACCAAGACGACACGCGAGCTCATCGAATAGTTCGCGTCGGCAGCCTAACCAGCTTGAAATTAAGACGTTAAGAAAATCGATCGGTTGCTGAATTATTTTCGCAGCGACCTGATTGCAAAATTTTCTAACGAATCGCTCATTCACATTGCCCATGAGTCAGGCAACGGCTGCCTAAGAACTAGCAGTTCATTGAAAGCAATAGTAACTCGATAGCGTGGTTTCGGGAATTCGTCGCCGAATTCGCTAGAGTTGCGAGTTCCGGAAGATTGCCAACTTGCGCCGTAGAAAGAGAGTACTAACATCTAGCTGGCTATCGCTCGACTCGGAATGTCGAGAATGACAGAATGAATTTTTTGAGGAGAAGCACCCTAAAGAACTTTATTGCGCACGGCCCAGACCGCGGCTTGCGTTCGATCGGTCACGCCGATTTTGCGCAACACATGCTGGACATGCTCCTTGATCGTCTCGTAGCTGATGTCGAGCTCGAGGGCGATTTCTTTGTTGGTCGCCCCGTTTGCCATATGCCGCAATACTTCGTTTTCACGCGTAGTCAACGGCACCGTCGATTGGATCGCCGACCGCGGAGCGGCCAAGGCACCGGTCACTCGACGAAGTTCCTCACGAGTCCAGATCGTTTCGCCCGCCGCCACGCGCCGAATCGCGTCGATCAGCGTGCGACGATTCACCGATTTGGACAAATAACCGTTGGCACCCAAGGCCACGGCGCGCGAAGTATAGGCCGAATTATCAAACCCCGAAAACATCAGCACTGGTAACTCGGGGTTTTCCAACCGAATCCGATTGAGCGCGGTCAAGCCATCACCGCCGGGCATTTGAACGTCCAATAGCACGACGTGCGGATTGTGCTTTTCGACTAATTTGATCGCTGCTTCGCCGTTTGTGGCTTCGCCGACAATCTTGATATCGGTGTCATTCAATAGAATTCGAAGACCGGCACGCACCACTTCGTGGTCGTCCGCAATAACTAGCTTAATCGTCATCCAGCACTCCAGCGGTTCGCAAACAGGAGCGGCGCTTTTTCAAGCGACGTAAGTATCGGCCTTCGGGCAAACTTTGGCGCAGTTTGGCGAAGGATTGTGGAAAATGACTGCTGAGCTAAGACCTAGCAATCCCCCAAATTAGGTAAAGCCAAACTCCAAAAGTGCTACTTGGCATTAAGTCGTAGTGTTTTCGAGCGGATCTTGCCCGACGATTATTCGAAGTAACGACAACGATTATCAAGCACAAATGGTAATTTTAATTGGACTATAGCATTAGGCCCAAACCAAAGTATCCTCTAAAATGATATAAAATGCTGCAATTTGGCGACAAAGAATGCAAAAAAAACATCGAATCAGATTGCGATCGGCCGGTTTACCCAGATTGAGAAACCGCTGGATGCGTTAGTTCAGCGGCCCGTCGGTGTTATTCCATTCACGAGAAGGCTACGCCCTGTGAAGCGAGGGCTGGCTTAGAATGCCTAGCATGTGACCCTTGCGGCACTAACAAATAGCAAGCAGCATGTTTGATGCGAACGAACAGCGCTGCTGGGCAGTGTATTCCAACTGTTGCCTCGCACTCGAAGGTGATCGAACGCTGTATTAGGCCGCTTTCGTAGCGCTGCGGATTTCTTCGAGCGATTTGCCCAAACGCTTACGACCGACAGGATTGCCTGAAGTCGCACCCAAGGCCGGCAGCTTAGCGTCCGCTTCGAGCAAAAGCCCTTGTTGCAAAGCACTGGCCAACGCCGGGCTGAGATCCTCGTGTTCGCTGCGCGTACCGATTTCGGTCACTGCATCCGAAAATCCCAGCAATACTGCCCGACGTACGCCTGCCCGAATCCATTCGAAGAATCCCATGCTGACACCTCATTGATCACAATGTTTTTGGCAAAATAATGCGGCAGTCGCTCCGAGTTAAAACGTCGCATGGCGACCGCGATCGGTCGCGGATCATACGCCCAACGCCAAAAGCGCGGAAGAGCAGTTGAGATTAAGGAGCCCTTGCGATTAGTCGATTTTGATCGACTGACCGCAAGACGCACTTTGCCGCTCGGCTTCGAGAATGCGCAATGCCAGCACCGCGTCTTCGCCGGTGACAACGCTCGGCTGCTCGTTTCGCTGCACACAGTTTAGAAAGTAGCGACATTCTCCGATGTAGCCGGTCTCGCTGGGGCAAACAATTGTTTCGGTGGTACCGTTGCGCGTGAGCCGCAACGCTTCGATGCCTCGCGTCAGATCGTAATCGAGTGTGGCTTGCTCAAAGTTGATGATGTACTTCATCCGAAATTCGTAGCCGTCGGCCATGCACCACGATCCTTCGGCGACCACCAACTGCGGAGCGTTCGGCCCCTCATACAAATAGTGCGTGGACAAATGATCCAATTCGCCGCTGGTCCGTGTATACCCCCGGGTAAAAACCGCCTCCGGCTTGCCAAACAAGTGCATCACAAAGTCAACGTCGTGAATGTGCAAATCGAACAGGGCTCCGCCCGACTGAGCGCCGTCGGAGTACCAGCCTTGCGGCATGGATGCCAATCGCTGAAACGTGGCCGACAATACGCGGCCGAATCGCCCGTCGACGACCGCCTGCTTGGCCCACACCCATTCGGGCCAGAATCGCAGACACATCGCCGGCATGAACAGCGTGTTTGCCAGACGAGCCGCGTCCACAATTCGTCGTCCGTCGGCAGCCGTGCGGGCCAGCGGCTTTTCGCACAGCACGTGCTTTCCGGCTGCGATCGCTGCCAATGCGATCTCGACATGGCCGGTCGTTCGCACACAGATGTCGATGATGTCGACGTCGGCCATCGCAATCACGGATCGCCAATCCGTGGTCCCCTCGATTCCGGCCATGCTGATCTGCTCGACGCCGTCTTTCAACACATTATGCGAAGTGCCGGAGAGGTCTCCTAGGGCGCGGGCCAGTTTGTTGTCGCAGATGGCGCGAACGCGAACATTCGATAACTGTTGATAGGCCTCGAAGTGAGTGCGACCCATCATGCCCATGCCGATAATACCGACGTTGATCATAGTTGGCTAATCGAGGGGATTATTTCTCTCGTTCCCACGGTCTCCGTGGGAATAATTTTGTCGTTTCTCCGCCGCGCAGAAACGATTTAGAAACCCTGAAAATATCGGACTGAAAAGCATCGGCAGAGCCAAAGCCACACTTACGACTCGATCGCAGGATACGCACTGTACTTGGCGATCCATCCCTCGTCGCCAAAAAGCTCTTCGTTGAGTCCATCGGACAACTCGGCCACATTGCCCCCGTCGACGATAACCCGCACCGACTGGTCGGATTCGTGAGTTTCACCAATGGCAAACAGCAAGTCGTGCAACCCCTCGTCGATCGCCAAAGTTACGCAGCGTCGCACTAGCTCCGCTTGAGACGGAGTCAACCTCGAAAGTTGTTCCTGTAAATCAGCCAGCGCCGGCGACGGCCATTTGCCCGATAACGCGCCTTCGGCAAATCCGATCGCCCGATCGCGAAATCGAGTCATCAGATACTCGCCAAGTTGATCGACTGCCGGGTGCGACATGATGCTGTTTGTTGGAGCAATCTAACTTGCCACGCCTGCCAAGAATGCGCGAGCACTTGCCAAGTCGGCAACGCGATTCTCGCCCGCCTCGCGCTCGATGACCAAATGACCGCGATAGTCGGCCTGGCCTAGCACCGCAAAGAATTTCGGCCAATCGACTTCGCCTTTGCCGACGGGAACTTCATTTCCCCATGTGCCGGGAACTCCTGAACGTGTGGCATCTTTGATATGCACTTGCCGCACGTGCGGCGCCAACAATTGCAACGCTTCGATCGGATCACCGCTGCCGTAAAGCAACATGTTGGCCGGATCGAAATTGACGCCGACTTTTGCAGTGCCCAAGGTCTTAAGGAATTGCAACAGCGCGGCGGCGCGCTCTTGCCCGGTTTCGAGCGCGATATTTACCCCCTGCGAGGCAAAAATTTCCGCGATCAAAACAATTCGCTCGACAACTTTCTTGAACACGGCGGAATTTGGATCGTCCGGAATAAAACCCGCGTGCAGCGTCACTAACTTGATACCGGCAGCACTTGCAATCGGCGCTGCTTGACGAAAATTGGCCAAGGATTGCGGCCAGGTTTCATCGGGCACGACACCTCCGGTACGATGAATGGCCGCAATGGTCGAGTAGTCCTCGCCCACGCAACCCATCATGCCCGACATGATGCCAATACCCGCCTCGCGGAGCTTGGCAATTGCGCTATCCCATTCGACACTTGGCGTTCGCAACGGGTCGAGCGCCAGTTGAATGTGATGGATGCCGACTTCGCGCAATGCGGCGATCAATTGCTCAACGCTTTTCGGCCGCAACGACCAACTGCAAATGCCGAGGCGATCGGCCAATTTCAGCGATGACTTTGTTAATGGTTGATTCACAGTTTATCGATCTTAAAGTGGATCCCAACCGTCTTGATATAAACCGGCCAATGCCAGCCAGCCCGCGGTCTCCGCCGACACCGCACCGGGTTGATCCCACACGTCTATCCGCACGCGATCGACCAGCTCGAACAAAATACCCGAGCGGATCGTTCGTAGCAACTTGTCATTGAATGCAGGGTAACGGGTCAACTCGCTGACCAGCACCAGACGATTGGGCCGCACGAAATTGACCGCATTCGATAGCCCACAAGCCAAATGCTCGAGCATAGATTCCATGCGGTCGTCGGCACCGATTGAACGGTCACTATCGTAGCGGGCAATTCGATCGAACAACGCGCTATGTTGCTGATCGCCGTTCGTTGCGATTGAGTCGACGAGGGGGGTCGCGCCACCGTTGCTATTCATGTTCACAAATGCAGAACTGCAAATTCGTTCAAGGCAACCGACCTGACCGCAGTAACACTTTTCAGTCTCGACAAAGAATCGCGTGTGACCCAACTCATTGGCCCCCATTAAACAACCGCGATTGGGCCGGCCGTTTATCAACAACGCTGCCCCCAATCGACCGTCGCCAATGTAGACCAATAGCACGTCTTGCGATTGCTCGGCCTGATGCGTCAACAGCCAGCGCACCGCCAGCGCGTGCATGTCGTTCTCAAAAACGATCGGACGATTACCCGCGGTCTCATAAAGTCCTTCGATTTGCAGCGGCTGCGGAGTACGAACGACGGAGCTAAACAGAATCGCGCGTTTGTCAGGATCCAAGAAACCCGGCGAGCTAATTCCGACTGCCAGTGTCTGCTCTCGTGTGGTACTGCGTAACAGTCGCTGCGCGGTTGAAATCAAATCGTTCACGTCGCCGACGCTTTTTGAAGTCGGTGCTCCTAGTAGTTGCCCTCGCAAGTTGAGTCTGGCAATATCGACTTGTCCTGGACTGAGCGCCAGGCCGACGACATCGCGCGTGGCCGTATCGATTTCGAGCGGCACGCGAGGCCGCCCCTGTCCGACCGGCTCGGGCGCGGCCTCGCGCAGGATTCCCATTTGCAGCAGTGTAGCGGCCTCGTTACCAATGGCGTTGGGGTTGACTCCGGTGCGTTGATGAAGTTCCCAGCGGCTGAGCCTGTTCTCGCGCCAGATCAAACGCAACAATTCCCGCTGTCTTACATCAAGCAACATGGATATTTAACTGCCCGAAAGGTAATAACGCGGACTAACCGTCCGCTGCAAAATGCGTAGTGCGATTATAGCGGGCATTATTTAGCTTGACATTTATTGTAATGATAAATAATAATGAATATCCATCGTGTCACCATGAAAACTGCGCGATGCATCCATCGTTATCCGCCGTCTTTGCCAGGGACTGATTACCGAAGACGCCGAAACGATTCCTCGACTTGGAAATTGTCCCGCTCGCGCGGCATCGTGTTGTATTGCTAGTACCCAACCCTGGATTGAATGCTTATGTCCGCCGTGGCTGCTCAGTGCGAACGAATTCCTACGCGCGTTTTTAACGACCCGCAACAAGTCAACGTGGCGGTTGCCGACGAGATCGCGCAGCTCATACGCCATAATGCGGTCTCGGGGCAGACCTGTGTTTTGGGTCTGGCGACCGGCTCGACACCAGTCGGCATCTATAACGAACTGGTGCGTCTGCATCGGCAAGAGGGGCTGTCGTTTGCGAATGTCGTCACGTTCAATCTGGACGAATACTTTCCCATGCAACCGCTCGAGCTGCAAAGCTATCACCGCTTCATGCAAGAGCATTTATTCGACCTGATCGATATTCTGCCGCAGAACATTCATATTCCCGACGGCACCATTCCAATCGAACAAGTCAACGCGTACTGCCAGCAATACGAGCAGCATATCATTGCCGCCGGAGGCATCGATCTGCAACTACTGGGCATCGGTCGCACGGGCCACGTCGGCTTTAACGAACCCGGTTCAGGTCGCGAGAGCCGCACTCGACTAATTACACTCGATCACATTACCCGGCTCGATGCGGCCAGCGATTTTTTCGGCGAACAGCATGTACCGCGTCGCGCCATTACGATGGGAGTCGGCACCATCTTGGCCGCGCGACGGGTAGTGCTGATCGCGTTTGGCGAACACAAGGCACCCGTCATTGCGCAAGCGATCGAACAGCCGATGACCACGGCCGTCGCGGCGAGTTATTTGCAACAGCACCCCAACGCGCAAATCATGCTCGACGAGGCGGCCGCCGCCGAGCTAACGCGCATCAAATCCCCCTGGCTCGTCGGTGAGGTCGAGTGGACGGCAGTACAAGTGCGACGCGCGGTGATCTGGCTGGCGCGAAGGCTCGACAAAGCAATCCTCAAACTCACCGATCAGGATTACAACGAACACGGTCTGCAAGATCTGTTAGCCGATCGCGGGCCGGCCTACAACATCAACATCCATGTGTTTCGCACACTGCAAGAAACAATCACCGGCTGGCCCGGTGGAAAGCCGGATGAAAAGAAGCGGCCCGGCGATATTCGCCGCTCGACCGATACGATCTTTCCCAAGCGGATATTGATTTTCTCTCCTCACCCCGACGACGACGTAATCAGCATGGGCGGAACTTTGATCCGGTTGGTCGATCAAGGACACGAGGTCCACGTCGCCTATCAAACCTCGGGCAATATTGCCGTGTTCGACGCCGACGCGATGCGGTTTGTCGATTTTGCTTTGGACTTTGCCAAACTATTCGGTACCGCGCCCGACCAGGTCGAACGGATCGAGCAGCAGATCGAAGAGTTTCTGCGTAACAAAAAACCCGGACAGGTCGATGGGCCCGAACTTCAACAGATCAAGACGCTGATCCGTCGCGGCGAGGCGCGGGCCGCCAGCCGGGATTGCCATGTGCCCATCGATCACGTGCATTTTCTCGACATGCCATTTTACGAGACCGGCAAGGTCCGCAAAAAAC
>JAYTAU010000254.1:0-4497 GCA_043737375.1 Planctomycetia bacterium | reverse complement strand
ACCGACCGATAAATAACTTCCGGGTTTTTATGCAAGGCGGCACATAATTCGGCGTGCTAGCAGATTTGAAATCGGGATTTTATTTATCGCTCGGTCCTAAGCGAAAACTTGGTGAGCCGTTCAGCCCCCGGCTCCGCCGGGGGCATGTGGGAAATAGATTAATCGTTCATTCGAGTTGAAGGTCTTCGCTAAATCAAATCCCTCGGTAAAGCCGGGGGCTGAGAGTTCGAAGCACAACTACCCATCGAGAACGCAGACTACGGTCTCTTGGTATTTTTTCCGCCGCTGATCTTCTTCATTGCACCGGCGGCCGCTGCACGCACGCGATCGCTTTCATCTCCAGAGGCTTTCTTCAACGCAGCCATGACGGCGGGACCGGCCATGCCAATGTCGCCCAAGGCGTTGGCAGCTTCGACGCGGACCAGCTCGCGCTCGTTCGACAATGCTCCGATCATCAACGGCACGGCCAATGCCTTGAGCGGTTCGTCGTTGGGCTGAATCTGTCGTAGTGCCCAGATGGCGGCCATCTTGGTCATCATGTCGTCGTTTTCGATCGCTTTGCGAAGTGCCGGCACAGCCTTTTCCGCGGCTGGTCCGATTCGTCCCAAGGCATAGCAGGCGCTCGGGTGGAGCGACTTCACCTTGTCGTCGCTCAACACTTTGATCAGCTCGGGCATGGCGGCTGTGGCGCTGGGTCCGATCGCAGCCAGCGCCAATTGCACCTCGCGTCGGAATTCCAAATCGTCCCCTTTCATGGCCTCGACCAGAGCGGGCACGGCTTCAACCGCCGCCGGTCCGATACGAGTCAGAATTCGAACCGAAATCAATCGCAGTTTATCGCTTTTCAGACCGTTGGCGACGCGCGGGACTGCTTTGGCACCTTGAGCAACCAACGCTTCGGCAGTGCTGGCAATCACTTGAGGATCCACGTCGGCAATGGCCCGCTCGAAGACCGGCTGCACCAATTCCGAAGGTGCTTTCAATTCAGTCATTGCGCGAATCGCGCCGGCACGCACTCGTGCATCTTTGCTTTCCAGTGCGGCAACTATGGCATCGACTGCTTGCTTAACGATCTGCTGATCGTCGGGAGAAATCTGGGCCAGGCCCCACGTACCGATGAGTCGAAGCATCGGGTCTTCGCTCTTGGCACTGGTTTGAAGCGTGGGAATTCCGTCTTTTCCACCGATCCGCGCTAACGCAAACGACGATGCATAACGAACCGACATTTGTTGATCTGCGGCGGACTTAACCAATGCCGGAACAGCCGACTTGGCATCCGGCCCGATTTCGGCCAATGCCAAAGCAGCTTGCATTCGGATCTCCGGTTTTTCGTCCGACAGTACTCGGGCCAGCGGTTCGACGGCACTCTTAGCCTTGGGGCCCAAATCAGCAAGGCCCAGCAACGCCCAATAGCGCGCCTTATCGTTTTTCAAAGCATCGACCAACATTGGTACCGCGGCATCGCCCGTCTCGGCCAGCGTGTGAAGCGCCGGCATAATCACCGACGGATCTTGATCTTCAAGCGCCTTGACCACCAGCGGCATAATGACGCCCGCACCGGGCTTGAGTTGCAAAACGGCCATTAACGATGCGCGGCGAACACGTTTGTCTTCATCGCCGGTCGCCTTGAGCAACGCGTGAATCGAGGTTTTTGCGCCTTCGCCCAAGGTACCCAAGGCGCGGGCCGCATGAGCACGGACCAACGGATCGGCATCCGACAAACTTTTGGTCAGAGGCGTAGCAGCTGCGACGGCCGGGGGGCCGATCGATGCCAACGCGCGGGCGGCTCGCCAGCGGGTGGCAGCATCTTCGTGTTCGAGGGCTTTTGACAATGCGCCGATGGCAGGCACGGCTTGACTACCGAGTTCGCCCAATCCGTCGGCGGCGTCATGACGCTCGTCGGCAGTTTTGCTGATAAGTTTGGAAGAAAGCTCCGCAGCGGTCGGGGCCGGTAGTACGTCGATCGGCAGTGCGGCGGTCGGTGCTGCTTTGGTAGCGGGCGCAGCTTTGGCACCAGGAACTCCGAGTGCTGGGGTGGGAGTCGGCGGCAGTGCTTTGGGCAGTTCGGTTTTTTTGCCCGGCACGAGCTGAGCGTAAAGTGGAACATTGCACGCAAGTATCGCCAGAGAGGCCAAAATCATTACCAGCCTACGCATACAACGCTCCCAGAAAAATGTCGAAGAATCAGCGACCGCCGATTTGAGATCGAACCGCAGTTAAGGTATTATAGTATGCCGAGGCACGCGTCCTCAATTGCGAGACTTGCCTAATTTCTATTTTTCGGAGTTTTCCATCACTTGCCCATCACGGGGCTGCGTATCATTGACCTGCGTTCGATGATCGAATCGGCGGATAAACGCATCGCCCATCATTTGCGAGGCCTTCAGTTATGACGACTACATTTTTCGGTTATGCCAAGGGTTTGATGGCCGGTTTGTTGCTCTGCGGCGCGACCACGGTGCATGCCCAGTGGGGTCCCGGAAACGGTTCGGTTTGGGGAGATAATCGCGCTACGACCGCCGCACAAGCCAACGCTTACGGTATGTCCAGCATCATTCAGTCGACAGGCCAAGCGAATCTGCTCAATTCGCAAGCGAACATCAACAATCAACAGGCGGTCTCGGCCAACCTCGACAACCATCTGAAATATACGAATACGTATTTCGAGATGCGTAGTCAGAATCGCCAAGCCAAAGCAGCCGAGGCCACGCCGCAACTGTCGACCGACCAGCTTTATCGTTTGGCGGAGCAAAACGCCACCCGGCGGCCGAGCAACGGTCAACTCGACCCGATCACCGGGCAAATTGTCTGGCCGATGGTGCTGCGAGACGATCGCTATGCGGCTCAGACCAAGGTGCTGAACGAACTATTTGCCCATCGTGCCGAACATCACGGCTATATCAGCATGGATACTTTCCGGCAGATTACGAGCACCACACGGGTTTTGCTCGACAACTTAATCGCAAATGTGGCCGAGTATCCGCCCAATCAATACATTGCCGCCAAACGCATGGTCGAAGGTTTGGCCTTCGAAGCCGGTCAGCCGATTCAATCGACGGCGTCAACGAACTAAAGTCGCAGTCAATGCATGGCCGTACTCTCTGCCGTTCTGTCCGAATTGATTGGCGAATTGCGCAGCATCGTCGGAGCCGCTGCGGTACTCTCGAATCATTCCGAGATGCTGGTCTATGAATGCGACGGTTTCGTCATCGAGAAAAACTGCCCCGACGTTGTAGTTTTTCCGACGACCGCTGAGCAAGTCGCCGCGATCGTGCAATTGGCAAATCAATACGATGTGCCGATTGTCCCGCGCGGTGCCGGCACCAGCTTGGCCGGTGGCTGTCTACCCGTCGGCGGCGGAATCATGCTGGTGCTGACCCGCATGAAACAGATCGAAGCGATCAACGTCCGCGATCGTAATGCCGTCGTGCAACCGGGCGTGGTGAATGCCTGGTTGAACAATGCCTTGCGCGGAACCGGGTTTCATTATGCTCCCGACCCGTCGAGTCAGGGCGCATGCACCATCGGTGGTAACGTGGCCACGAATTCAGGCGGGCCGCACACGTTGAAATATGGCGTCACGGTCAATCATGTGTTGGGCATCGAGGCCGTGCTGGCCGACGGTCGCATCGTGCAATTTGGGGGACCATGCGAAGCCTCGCCGGGGCTCGACCTGATCGGCGCAATCGTCGGCAGCGAAGGCACCTTGGCCATCGTGACCAAAGTCTGGGTCCGGCTGACACGCAACCCGCAGGGCTGGCGAACCATGCTGGCGATTTACGACTCGGTCGACGATGCGACCAATTCGATCAGCGAGATCATCGGCGCAGGCATCGTACCCGCCGCGCTGGAAATGATGGATCAAGGAATTCTAATCGCCGTCGAGCAGGCGTTTCAATTCGGCTTTCCGCTCGATGCCCGCGCGATACTATTGATCGAAGTCGATGGACTCGAGGCGGGTCTCGACGCGCAGCGCGATCGGATCGTCGAGATCTGTCTACAGGCCGGTGCTCGCGAAGTTCGTCAAGCGCGCGACGCCGCCGAGCGGCAAAAACTTTGGAAGTGTCGCAAACAGGCATTCGGTGCCGTCGGTCGCTTGAGCCCCAGCTATTGCACGCAAGACGGCGTGGTGCCGCGAACCAAGTTGCCGCATATTCTGCAATGCATTTTGGCGATCAGTGCCAAGTACGATATTCGCGTCGTCAATGTATTTCATGCGGGTGACGGAAACATACACCCCATTCTGTTGTTCGACGAGCGCGACGCGGACCAGACGCGCCGGGTGTTGTTGGCCAGCGACGAGATTCTCGACGAGTGCATTGCCTGCGGCGGCAGTGTGACCGGCGAACACGGCATCGGCGTGGAAAAAATCGGCTTCATGCACAAAATGTTCACGCCCGACGATCTGGACGTGATGGGGCGGTTTCGCGACGCCTTTAATCCCGCTGGTCGACTGAGTCCGTCGAAGATGCTGCCCGTGGCCGGCGCTTGCGGGTT